>JAQGLF010000354.1 GCA_028293025.1 Alphaproteobacteria bacterium | reverse complement strand
ACACCGGCAAGACCTATCTCGCGGTCGAGCGGATGTGCGGCCATTCGAGCGGGATGATCGGCTTCCCGCTGCGCCTGCTGGCGCGCGAGGTCTATGACCGGGTGGTCAAGATCAAGGGCGCCAACCGGGTCGCCTTGATCACCGGCGAAGAGAAGATCGGTCCCAGGGACGCGCGCTGGTTCCTGTGCACCGCCGAATCCATGCCGATGGACCGGGATTTCGCCTTCGTCGCGCTCGACGAGGCGCAGCTCGGCGCCGATCCGGAGCGCGGCCATGTCTTCACCGACCGGATGCTCCACGCCCGCGGCCGCGAGGAGACGATGATCCTCGGCTCCGAGACGCTGGCGCCGATGGTGCGCGCGCTTCTGCCCAAGGCGCAGATCATCGGCCGGCCGCGCTTCTCGACTTTGTCCTATGCCGGCCCGTCTAAGCTCTCGCGCCTGCCGCCGCGCTCGGCGATCGTCGCCTTCTCGGCCGAGCAGGTCTACGCCGTCGCGGAGATGCTGCGGCGGATGCGCGGCGGCGCGGCGGTGGTGATGGGCGCGCTCAGCCCCCGCACGCGCAACGCCCAGGTGGCGATGTACCAGGCGGGCGAGGTCGACTATCTCGTCGCCACCGACGCGGTCGGCATGGGGCTCAACATGGACGTGAGCCACGTCGCCTTCGCCGGCCTCTCCAAGTTCGACGGCCACCGGCGGCGGCGGCTGACGCCGGCCGAAATGGCGCAGATCGCCGGCCGCGCCGGCCGCCACCAGCGCGACGGCACGTTCGGCGCGTTGACGCTCGAAGGCGAGCCATCCGCCGAATTCCGGCCCGAGGAGATCGAAGCGATCGAGGAGCATCTTTTCGCTCCGCTCGACCATCTCTACTGGCGCGAGAGCGACCCCGATTTCCGCAGCGTCGAGGCTTTGATCCGCTCGCTCGAGCGACGGCCGGAGGCGCCCGGCCTGCGCGCCGCGCCCGAAGCAGTCGACCTCGCCGTGCTGAAGCGGCTCGCCGAGGATCCGGAGGTACGCAAGCGGGCGAAGGGCCAGGAATTGGTGCGGCGATTATGGGCGGCCTGCGGCCTCCCCGATTTCCGCAAGACCGGCGCCGACCACCATGCCCGGCTGGTCGCCCGCATCTTCGACCATCTGACCGAGGGCGACGGCCGCATCCCGCAGGCCTGGTACGCCGCGCAGGTCGCGCAGCTCGACAATGTCCAGGGCGACATCGACACCCTCGCCGACCGCATCGCCGGGGTGCGGACCTGGGCCTATATCGCCCACCGCGCCGACTGGCTGGCCGAGCCGGAAAGGATGGCGGAGCGGACTCGGGAGGTGGAGGAGAAGCTCTCCGACGCGCTCCACGAGCGCCTCACCCAGCGCTTCGTCGACCGCCGCACCTCCATGCTGCTGCGCGACATCGGCCGCAAGGGCGCCGGGGAATTCCCGGTGATCGTCGATGAGCAGGGCGAGGTCACCGTCGGCTCCTTCCCGATCGGCCGCATGGAGGGCTTTTCGTTCGAGGTCGATCCCACCGCCCGCCACGCCGACCGCAAGATGCTGCTGGCGACGGCGGAGCGGCGGCTCGGCGGCGAATATGAGAAGAGGGCGGCGGCTCTGGTCGCCGACACTGATGCGCATTTCACCTTGCGCACCGAGGCGGGCGCGCCGGTGGCATTGTCGTGGCGCGGCCACGAGGTGGCGCGGCTCGGGGCGGGCAAGAATCTGCTCTCGCCGCGGGTGCTGATCGACCGACGGCTGGACCGGCTGTCCGAGCGCGGCCGCGACGCCGTGATCGAGCGGCTCAACCTCTGGGTGCGGCATCAGGTCGAGCGGGCGCTGGGGCCGTTGCGCGAAGCTGGCCTCGCCGCCCAGGATCCGGCCGCGCCGCCGGCGGTGCGCGCGATCCTCGCCATGCTGGTCGACGAAGGCGGCATCGTCGCCCGCGACGCGGTGGCGAAGGCGCTGGGGGGCCTTACCCGGGAGCAAAGGCGGCTGATCACCATTTTGCGCATCCGCATCGGCGCGCTCGACCTGTTCATGCCGGACGTGCTGAAGTCCGAAGCGCGGCGGTGGCGGACGGCGCTGCGGGCCGCGGCGACGGGCGAGGCGATGCCGCCTTTGCCGCCGGAATCGGCCGTGATCCTCCCCTGCCCCGAAGATGACGAGCGCCGGCTCCTCCAACGGCTCGGCTTCCGTGCGCTCGGGCCGCAAATGCTTCGCGTCGACATGGTCGAAAGACTGGCGCGGCACGCGCATGAGGCGCGTGCGGGCAAGGCCCGGCCGGTGGTCGACGAGGCCTTCGCCACGTCGCTCGGCCTGAAGCCGCAGGCGGTGGCGCGGCTGATGCGCGATTTGGGCTTCCGCGCGCCGGAAGGAGAAGGCGACTGGGTCTGGCGCGGCCGCGGCCGGCGGCCGCCGGAAGACAGCAAGACCGACCCCTCCCACGCTTTCGCCGCTCTGGCGGGACTGAGGCGTGGCTGACAGCCTGCGTCTCGACAAGCTCCTGTGGTTCGCGCGGATCGCGAAGACCCGCGCCCTCGCCCAGCAACTCGCGGAGCAAGGGCGGATCCGGATCGACGGCCGCGTCGTCGACCGCGCCCATGCACCGGTGCGGGTCGGCGACGTGCTGAGCTTCGCGCTGAGGGGAAAGGTGCGGGTGATCCGGATCGAAAGGCTGCCGACGCGGCGCGGGCCCGCGGCCGAGGCAAAGCTCGCTTATTCCGAGCTCCCCGAACGGCAATTGACGAGCGAAGCCGGCGGCGACTAGGGATTCGGCAGAGTAACTTGGTGCCGCATGATCTTTCCGGAAAACGGGTGCCCATTTTTCCGGATCATGCTTCGGGGAGAAGCCAATGACCTATGTCGTCACCGAAGCCTGCATCCGCTGCAAATATATGGATTGCGTCGAGGTGTGCCCGGTCGACTGTTTCTACGAGGGCGAGAACATGCTCGTCATCAACCCCAATGAGTGCATCGACTGCGGCGTCTGCGAGCCGGAATGCCCGGCCGAGGCGATCCTGCCCGACACCGAGAGCGGGCTCGAGAAATGGCTCGAGGTCAACGCCTCCTACTCGGCCGAATGGCCCAACATCACCCGCAAGAAGGACAGCCCCGCCGACGCCGACGAGCATAAGGGCGAAGACGGCAAGTTCGACAAATATTTCACCGCCGACCCCGGCGCGGGCGACTGATCCTCAATTCGCGAGGAAGCGCTTCAGCTCCGCCGCGAAGCGGCGGGGTTGCTCGGCCATGATCATGTGGCCGCTGCCGTCGACGCGGACGAGGCGGGCGGCGGGGTCGCCCGCATAAGCGTCGCGATAGACGCCGTCGGCGGTGGCGGCGAGGCTCGGGTCCGGCGAGGCGTAGAGCACGGTCAGCGGCGCGGCGATGCGCGGCAGCTCGGGGGTGAGATCGGTGATCGCGAGCTCGTGGGCGGCGCGCGCGACCACGTCCGGATCGCTCTTGCCGTTCTCGACCTGGTCGTTGCCGAACATGCGGACCGCCGAGTCGATCAGGCCGCGCCCGAACGGCGTGCCGCTAAGATCGCGCAAAGTGTCGGCGAGACCGCGGATGGTGCCGGGGCTCGCGCCGAGCAATTCGGCCGGCTGCGGCAGCATGTCGACCACCATCACCTTGCCGACCCGATCCGGATGGCGCGCGGCCACCATCAAGGCGAGCGTGCCGCCCATCGAATGGCCGACGATCGCCGGCCGGACGAGATGGTTTTCCCGGATGTAGCGGGCGATCTCCTCGGCGAGCGGCGCCACCATCTCGCCCCGCGCATTGCCGCGCGCGGGCGCGCCGGCGAAGCCCGAGACCTGGACGAGATGGTAGCGATAGCCCGGGACGGCGGCGACGGTCGGACGCCAGACGTTCCTGGAGGCGGTGAGGCCGGGGATGAGGATGACGTCAGGCCCGGTGCCGACCATCTCGACCGTGAAGCGCGTCGGCGCGAAGACGGGCGCCGCCGCCACGGCCGGGGCCGGGGCCGAGGCAGCGGCGAGCGGCACCGCCAGGGCAAGAAGAAGCGCGAGTCTCATCGGGGCCGCTTAGCCAGCGCCGCTTGAACGAATCATGAGTCGTTCTTCGGGACGAACAGGCCGAGCCGCTTCACCAGCGGCCCCATCGTCAGCCCCTGCACGAAGACCGAGAAGGCGACGACCGCAAAGACGACGGCGATGATCTGGTCCCGCTCGGCGACGTTCGCGGGCAACGCCAGCGCCAAAGCCAGCGCCAGCGCGCCGCGCAGGCCGCCCCACCAGAGGACGTGCTGCCAGGCGGCGGAAAGGCGGAGCGACGAGCGGCCGAACAGAGCCGCGACCGGATAGATGGTTGCGGCGCGGCCGGCCAGGCTGAGCAGGATGGCGACGGCCGCGGCCGCCACCGCCGGCAGGATCGCCGTCCCCGCCATGGCGGCGCCGATCAGGATGAAGATCACCGAATTGGCGAGGAAGGCGGCATATTCCCAGAAGGCGAGGACGTTGGGGCGGCTGGCGTCGCTGATCGAGCCCATCCAGCCGACATTGCCGACGATCAGGCCGGCGGTGAGCCCGGCGAGCACGCCCGACATGTGGAAATGCTCGGCGAGGAGGAAGGAGCCGAAGGCGGCAAGGCTGGTGAGGGTGATCTCGACCAGCCGGTCCTCCGTGCGGCCGGAGATGAGCAGGATCGGCAGCTCCACCAGGGCCCCGGCGGCCATGCCGCCGAAGGCGGTGACGAACAGCTTCGCGCCGATTGCAGGCAGATTCGC
>JAQGLF010000336.1 GCA_028293025.1 Alphaproteobacteria bacterium | reverse complement strand
GGGGGAGGTGGTGGCGGTACCGGCGTCGGCGTGATCGGCGTGACGCCGCCGCCGCCGCCCGTGCCGCCGCCGCCGCCGCAGCCGCCGAGAGCGAGCGCCAGCACGCAGACGGAGAGCGCGAGCTTGTTCCTACCGAGACGGGCGGTCATGGCATCCCCTGCCTAACTCATTTTGATTTCTGGACTTTTCCAGTCGAGCTGTACAGCAAACAAGCTTTCATTTTGCTGAAGACCGATCCTTGCGGTACGGGCAACCATGGTTCCGCCCGCGCTCCGGCACGTCGATTGCTGGATTTTCGATCTCGACAACAGCCTCTATCCCGCGTCCGCCGATCTGTTCGCCCTGATCGACGTGCGCATGGGCGCGTTCATACAGCAATTGCTCGGCTGCGGCGAGGCGGAGGCGCGGGCGGTTCAGAAAGGCTTTTTCCGCGACCACGGCACCACGCTCGCCGGGCTGATGGCGAATCACGGCACCGATCCGCGCATTTTCCTCGATTATGTGCACGATATCGACCTCGCCCGGATCGCCGCCGATCCGCGCGTGGTCGCGGCGCTCGACCGGCTGCCGGGCCGCAAGTTCGTCTTCACCAATGGCGACGAGGCCTATGCCCGCCGGGTGCTCGACAGGCTCGGCCTCGCCAATGCCTTCGACGGGCTGCACGACATCCATGCGATGGATTACGTCCCCAAGCCCGATCCGCGCGCCTATGCCCTGATGTGCGAACGCCACGCCATCGCACCGGAACGGGCGCTGATGGTCGAGGACATGGCCCGCAACCTCAAGCCCGCCAAGGCGCTGGGGATGGTGACGGTGTGGATCGACAACGGCTCCGACCAGGCAAGCCACGACGCCGATCCGGCGGTGATCGACTATCGGATTTCCGATATCGCCGACTGGCTGAGCGAGATCATTGGAGAGACAGCATGACCGACGAGAGTCTCCGCCAGGCCGTCGAAGCCGCCTGGGAAGCCCGGGAATCGCTCGGTCCAGGCACCCGGGGCGAATTTCACGACGCCGTCGAGACGGCGATCGAGCGGCTCGATTCCGGCGCGGCGCGGGTGGCGGAGAAGGGCCCGGACGGCTGGACCGTCAACCAATGGCTGAAAAAGGCCGTCCTCCTCTCCTTCCGCCTCAATCCGATGGAGATCATCGAGGGCGGCCCCGGCGGAGCGACGTGGTGGGACAAGGTGCCCTCCAAATTCGCCGGCTGGGACGCGGCGCGTTTCACCGCTTCGGGCTTCCGCGCGGTGCCGGGCGCGTTCGTCCGGCGCGGCGCCTTCATCGCCAAAGGCGCGGTGCTGATGCCCAGCTTCGTCAATATCGGCGCCTATGTCGGCGAAGGGACGATGGTCGATACCTGGGGCTCGATCGGCAGCTGCGCGCAGATCGGCCGCAACGTGCACGTCTCGGCCGGTACCGGGATCGGCGGCGTCCTCGAGCCGCTCCAGGCCAATCCGACGATCGTCGAGGACGATTGCTTCATCGGCGCGCGTTCCGAGGTCGTCGAAGGCGTCGTCGTCGAGCAGGGTTGCGTCCTCTCGATGGGCGTCTTCATCAGCGCTTCGACCCGCATCGTCGACCGGGCCAGCGGCGAGATTTTCATGGGCCGCGTACCGGCTTATTCGGTGGTGGTCCCGGGTACGATGCCGGGCAAAGACGGCGGCCCCGGCCTCGCCTGCGCGGTGATCGTCAAGCGCGTCGACGCCCGCACCCGCTCCAAGACGAGCATCAACGTGTTGCTGCGGGACTAAATCCGGTTTCAGCCCTTGGCCGGGCTGAAAGCCTCGTTGAGCAGCGCGGCCGCGCGGGCGCTGCCCCAATCCTCCCGGCCGACCACCCGCCAGATCTCGCGACCCTTGGCGTCGTAGAGGATGGTCGTCGGCAAAGTGTCGAGCTTGAGCGTGCCCATCATGTCCATTTTCGGATCGAGATAGGGTTCGAGCGTCTTGAAGCGGTGCTGGCTGAAGAAGGCCTGCACCTTGGCGCGCCCGTCCGTGTCCTGGCTGAGGGCGAGCAGCTGGAGCCGGCCGCCCATCCGGCCGGCGAGCGCGTCCAGCGTCGGCATTTCGGCGACGCAGGGCGTGCACCAGGTCGCCCAGAGGTTCACCAGCAGGGGCTTGCCCTGGAAGACGGCGAAGGAGACCGGCTCGCCGTCCGGATCCTCGAACTCGGCCGTCGGGGCGGCGGTGCCCGCATGGCTGCGGTCGAGCTTCGGCGCCGGCAGGATTTCCTCCGCCTCGGTGTCCGCTTTCGGGCCGGACCAGGCCGGCTGATCCGGCACCTGCGCGTTCGACGGTGCCTGTTTCTGGCAGCCGGCGGCGGCGAGGAGAAGGACCGGAAAGAGGAGAGCTCGCATCGGCTGCGGGTTAGAGGAGCCACGGGCACGCGGCAAGCAGCGTCCATTTTGAGGTGGCTGGGCTTTTTGAGGCGGCTGGCTTTTTCAGGTGACCGGCCGCGCGCCGCTCGGCTATGGGGCGGCCATGCGCATCCGCCTTGCGATTGCGGGAGTCCTTGCCTTGCTCGCCGCCTGCGGCAGCCGCCAGGATCTCGCCCCGAAATCGGCCGACCAGGCGCCGCCCAGGCCGCTCATGGCGGCCGTGGCGCCGACCACCGAGCAATTGCTGACGCCGCCGCCGATGGCGCGGCCGGCGCGGCAGGATGACGGCCTCAGCAAGTCCGAGGAGCGCAAGGACGATCCGTTCGACCTGCCACCGACGCGCTGACGTCATTTGGGATCCGGAGACACAATGAAGATGCTACGCAAGGCGGTGTTCCCCGTCGCGGGACTCGGCACCCGCTTCCTGCCCGCCACCAAGGCGATGCCGAAGGAGATGCTGACGATCGTCGACCGGCCGCTGATCCAATATGCGGTGGAGGAAGCGCTGGAAGCGGGGATCGAGCAGCTGATCTTCGTCACCGGCCGCAACAAGACCGCGCTCGAGGACCATTTCGACATCGCCTATGAGCTCGAGGCGGTGATGAAGGGGCGGGGCAAATCGCTCGACATCCTCGCCGGCACCCGCCTGCCGGCCGGGGCGATCGCGTCCGTCCGCCAGCAGGAGCCGCTCGGCCTCGGCCACGCAATCTGGTGTGCGCGCGAGATCGTCGGCGACGAGCCCTTCGCCGTGCTCCTCCCCGACGATCTGATGGTCGGACGCTCCGGGCGCCCCGGCTGCCTCGCCCAGATGGTGGAGGCCTATGAAAGGGTCGGCGGCAACATCGTCTGCGTCGAGCAGGTGCCGCCGGAGAAGAGCGCGAGCTACGGCATCATCACGCCGGGCGCCCGCGACGGCCCCCTGACCGAGGTCAGGGGGCTGGTCGAGAAGCCGAAGCCGGAGGAGGCGCCCTCGAACCTCGGCATCGTCGGCCGCTACATCCTCCAGCCGGAGGTGATGCGCGTCCTCGACAATCCGGTCCGCGGCGCCGGCGGCGAGATCCAGCTCACCGACGCGATGGCGCAGCTGATCGGTCGCCAGCCCTTCCACGGTCTGACCGTCGAGGCCGAACGGCACGATTGCGGCGACAAGATCGGCTTCGTGAAGGCGAACCTCGCTTTGGCGCTGAAGCGCGAGGATGTCGCCCCGGCCATTCGCGCGTTCATCGCGACGCTGCAATGAGCTGCGACGCCATCCTCGTCGGCGACGGGCCGGTCCGGCACCTCACCGCCGAGGAGGGGGCCGCTTATGCCGGGCCGGGCTTCGTCTGGATCCACGTCGACAGCGTCGACGAGCCCGAGCTGTCGATGCTGACCGGCGGCGACATTCCCGAGGTCGCCGCCAACGCCTTGGTCGCGACCGAGACGCGGCCGCGCTGCGAGCGGATCGACGAAGGCGCGATCGTCAATTTGCGCGGCCCCGGCGCGCAGGACGTGGAGGTGTCCGACCGCCTCGTCTCGATCCGCATGTGGGTGCGCCGCGGCAAGGTCAATTCGCTCACCCGCCGCCCGCTCGCCGCCACCGCGATCGTGATCGATCAGATGAAGGCGGGGGCGGTCAAGGATCCCGGCGACCTCGTCGCCGCTTATGCCCGCGAGATCAGCCGCGAGCTCGATCCGCAGGTCGCGGAGCTTGGCGACCAGCTCGACGATTGCGAAAGCGAGCTCGAGAGCCGCAACATCTACCATCTGCGCGGCACCATCGCCCGCATCCGCGCCGAAGCGATCGCCTATCGCCGCTTCGTCGCCCCCGACCGCGACGCGCTCGGCACGCTGGCGCAGCTCGAATTCGACTGGCTGGCCGAGGACGACCGGCTCCATATCCGCGAGGCGGCGGACCGCTTCGCCCGCATGGCGGAGGAGCTGGAGGCGGTGCGCGAGCGCTCGGCCCTGCTCCACGAGCAATTGACCGATCTGCGCGCCGAGGAGATCGACCAGCGCTCGCTGCTGATCTCGATCGTCGCCTTCATCTTCCTGCCCTTGACCTTCATCACCGGCCTGCTCGGCATGAACGTCGCCGGCATCCCCTATAAGGACGAGCCCTGGGCCTTTTGGGGCGTCTGCGCCTTCTGCGTCCTCCTCGGCGTGCTCGTGCTCGCCTGGTTCGCCCGCCGCCACTGGCTGCGGCGGTAGCATCCCCCCTCCCGTTTACGGGAGGGGGTGAGGGGGTGGGCACGCAATGCGATCGCGCACCGGCCCACCCCTCGATCCCCTCCCGCAAGCGGGAGGGGAGGGATCAAACGAACCGCTCCCGCAACGCCATCATCGCCAGCGCGGCCTTGGCGGCCTCGCCGCCTTTGTCCTTCTCCTCGGGGCGCGCCCGGGCCAGCGCCTGCGCCTCGTCCTCGACGGTGAGGATGCCGTTGCCGATGGCGAGGCCGTCGAGGGTCAGCGCCATGATCCCGCGCGCGCTTTCACCGGCGACGATCTCGAAATGCCAGGTCTCGCCGCGGATCACCACGCCCAGAGCGACGAAGGCGCCGTAGCGGCCGGTCTCGGCGGCCAAGGCGATCGCCGCCGGAACTTCCAGCGCGCCCGGCACCGTCACCGTCTCGTGGCTGTGGCCGGCCGCCTCGATCGCGGTTCGCGCGCCGGCGAGCAGCAAGTCGTTCAGATGGTCGTAGAAGCGCGCCTCGACGATCAGGATCCGCGCCATGTCACTCCTCCGTCGGGATCGGCCGCTCGCCGACAATGGTGAGGCCGTAGCCGCCCAAAGCCACCGGCGTGTGGTGGGTGTTGGTGAGGAGGACCATGTCGTGGATGCCGAGCGCGGAGAGGATCTGGGCGCCGCCGCCATAATCGCGCAGCTGGTCCATGTCCTTCGCCGAGACCTTGCCGGAACGCGCGTCGAGCGCCGCCGACAGGGCGCGCGGCATCTGCCGGTTGAGGACGACGATGACGCCGCTGCCTTCCTCGCCGATGATCTTCATCGCGCCGCGCAGCATCCCGCCGCGCGCGCCCTCCTCGCCGAACGCATCGGCGAACAGGCTGAGCTGGTGCATGCGGACCAGGATCGGCTTCGACGGATCGATCTGGCCCTTGATCAGCGCCACCTGCTCGGTGCCGAGCGCCCGGTTGAGGAAGGTCCTCGCCGTCCAGGTCCCGCCCCAGCGGCTTTCGAAGCTCGCCTCCGCCGTCTGCTCGACGAGATGGTCCTTCTTGAGCCGATAGGCGATGAGGTCGCGGATCGTGCCGACCTTCAGCCCGTGGCGCTGGGCGAAGGCGACGAGGTCGTCCATCCGCGCCATCGTCCCGTCCTCGCGCATGATCTCGCAGATCACGCCCGACGGGTTGAGCCCGGCGAGGCGGGAGACGTCGACCGCCGCCTCGGTATGACCGGCGCGGATCAGCACGCCGCCGTCCTGCGCGACCAAAGGAAAGACGTGGCCGGGCGTCACGATATGCTCGGGGCCTTTCGACGCGTCGATCGCCACCGACACCGTCCGCGCCCGGTCGGCGGCGGAGATGCCGGTCGTCACCCCCTCGCGCGCCTCGATCGAGGTGGTGAAGGCGGTCTCATGGCGGGTGCCGTTGTGGCGGCTCATCAGCTGCAGGCCGAGCTGCTCGACCCGCGGCCTGGTCAGAGCGAGGCAGATGAGGCC
>JAQGLF010000263.1 GCA_028293025.1 Alphaproteobacteria bacterium | reverse complement strand
ATAAGATGTAATCGCCTCGCCTGCAGAGGCCCCGCGTGACGGGGCCCGGAAAAATCGCCGCGACTGGACCCCGGCCGGCGCCGGGATGCAGTCGTGAAGGCGCGCCAAGAGACGCAAAAAGCCGCGTGTCTCCCTTGTCGGAAACCGCAGCTTCAGCGTCCTGAGAACCCCGCCCGATCAATGCGTTGAACGCGCTGCGCGACGGCGCGTCCTGTTCCGATGCGAATGGGGTGTGAGCGCTATCTAGGGACGGGGGGTGGCGGGGTCAAGGGGCTGACACTTGTCGAACGGCCGAGGACGATTATAGTGAAATGGTGCTGATGGCCCCTCTGCTCGCCGGCCTCATCGCCGCCTCGACCACTCCAGCCGACGAAAAGCCGCCGCCCGCCTGCGTAGGGGTGGAGTTTGTCCCCTTCGAGACAGGATCGGCCCGCCTGACGCCTCTGGCGCGCGAAATTCTCGGCCATTTCGGCGTTTTTCTTCAGACGAGTCTCGCACGCAGCAAATTCTCCTCGCGCCTTGAGGTCACCGGCCATACCGACAGTGTCGGCCGCCGAGAGTTCAATCTCCGCCTCTCGCGGAGACGAGCGGAGGTGGTGAGGAATTATCTCGCCGCCAAAGGTTTTCCCCGCAACAGAATTGTCATTGAGGCCGCGGGCGAAGACAAGCCGATCGTCGATACGCCCGACGAGACGGCGGAGCGCCAGAATCGGTATGTCTATCTGTTCGAACATCTGTCTCCCGAAGAGTTGGTGCACAGGGAGACGATATGGGCGCGACTAGGTGGGCCGAACGTGGTCTGCTGAGGACGGCTCCCGATCCACTCAGCCCCCGTTCAGCCGCCGCGTGCCATTGAGCTGTGCTCAACCGATTCGAGGAAAGCCATAATGAAAAAGATCCTCCTCACCCTCGCCGCCGCCGCGGTCGCCGTCGCGCCGGCCGCCGCCGCGCCGCGCCTTCACGGCGAGGCGGAACTGGCCAAGCTGCTCGAAGGCCGCAGCGCGGGCGCGCCCGTCGATTGCATCGACCTCAGCCGGGTCTATTCGAGCCACATCGTCGACCGCACCGCGATCGTCTACGAAGTCGGCAGCACCCTCTACGTCAACCGCCCGCGCGCCGGCGCGGAATCGCTCGACAGCTGGGACGCGATGGTGCTGAAGCCGTTCGACCACGAGCTTTGCCGGGTCGACGTCGTCCAGATGCTCGACGCCGGCTCGCACTTCATGAAGGGCAGCGTCTTCCTCGGCGACTTCGTGCCGTACAAAAAGGTCGCGGCCAGCCGCTAAGACCGCGGCGGCCTTCCGCCCTGCTCAGCGGCGCGCGATCCGGACCAAAGCCTCATCCAGCGCCTGCAGGAAGCGCGAGCGGTCCGCATTGGCGAAGGGGGGTGGGCCGCCGATGGCGTCGCCGCCGGCGCGCAGGTCGGCCATGATCGCGCGGGCGGCGATGGCGGCGCCGATCGAATTGCCGGTGAACGGCTTGCCGCCGGGACCGAGCACGGCCGAGCCAGCCTTGAGGCACCGGTCGGCGAGGAGGATGTCGGCGGTGACGACCACCGTCTCCGGCCCCGCATGTTCCGCGATCCAGTCGTCCGCCGCGTCGAAGCCGGCGCCGACGACGATGCGCTCGACGAGGGGATGATCGGGCACGCGCATCCGGCTGTTGCTGACGATCGAGACGCGGGCGCCGTGCCGCCAGGCGACCTTGTAGACCTCGTCCTTCACCGGGCAGGCGTCGGCGTCGACGAGGATGCGCGCGCTCACCGCGCCCGCTTCGCTCCGGTCCGATAGGCGGGCTTCGCCTCATATCTTTTTTGCGGCGGCGGCCCGCTGGCGCGCTTGCCTTCCCGCGCGGCGTCGCGCGGCCTGCCTTCGACCGCCTCGATCCTCACCCCGCCTTCGCCATCCTCCTCCGTGGCGGTGCGCCGCACCGCCTGCATGAAGCGGCCGGCGGCGGCGCGGGGGATCTCGAACATCGTCTCGCCCGGGCCGATGCGGATGGCGCCGACCTCGTTCTTGGTGATGTGGCCGCGGCGGCAGAGCAGGGGCAGCAGCCAGCGCGGATCGGCATTGTGACGCCGGCCGATGTCCATCCGGAACCAGAGCGTATCCTCGAAGCCGGCGCGATGGCCGTCGGGCCGCTGCGGCCCCTCGCGCCCGGCGCTGCCGGAATCGACGAGATCCTCCGGCGCCGGCATCCGCGCCCGATGGGCGCGGACCAGAGCGGCGGCGATGTCCTCGGGGCTCTTCTCGGCTAGCAGCCGCGCCGCCAGCGCCCGATCCTCGTCGTCGGTCTCGACCGGCTCGAGCAGGGCGGCGAGCAGCCGCTCATGGTCGCTGCGGCGGATGTCCTCGGGCGTCGGCGGCTTGATCCATTCGACCTCGATCCGCGCGCCGCGCAGCACCGATTCCACCCGCTTGCGCCGCGGATAGGGGACGACGAGCACCGCCACCCCCTTCTTCCCCGCCCGCCCGGTCCGGCCGGAGCGGTGCTGGAGCGTCTCGGCGTCCCGCGGCAGCTCGACATGGACGACGAGGCTGAGATTGGGCAGGTCGATGCCGCGGGCGGCCACGTCGGTCGCGACCAGCACCCGGGCCCGGCCGTCGCGCAACGCCTGCAGGGCCTGGTTGCGCTCGTTCTGGCTATGCTCGCCCGACAAAGCGACCGCGCTGAAGCCGCGTTCGGTCAGGCTGGAATGGAGCCGACGGACATTCTCGCGGGTGGCGCAGAACAGGAGCGCGCTTTCCGCCTCGTGGAGCCGCAGCAGGTTGACGACGCCATGCTCGATGTCGGCGGGCGCGACGGTCATCGCCTGATAGGCGATGTCGCCATGGCCGCGCTCGTCGCCGACGGTGGAGATGCGCAGCGCGTCCTTCTGGTAGCGTTTGGCGAGCGCCACGATCGGCCGCGGCATGGTCGCCGAGAAGAGCAAAGTCCGCCGCCCGGCCGGAGTCGCGTCGAGGATCTCCTCGAGATCCTCGCGAAAGCCCATGTCGAGCATCTCGTCGGCCTCGTCGAGCACCGCCACCTTGAGCTTCGAGAGATCGAGCGCGCCGCGTTCGAGATGGTCGCGCAGCCGTCCCGGCGTGCCGACCACGACATGCGCGCCCTGGCCGAGCGCCCGTCGTTCCTTGGACGGGTCCATGCCGCCGACGCAGGTCGCGATCCGCGCGCCGGCCGGGCCGTAGAGCCAGGCGAGCTCGCGGCTCACCTGCAGCGCCAGCTCGCGCGTCGGCGCGACGACCAAAGCCGCGGGCTCGCGCTGGTGGCGCAGGCCGCCGTCCGGCTCGATCAGCTGCGGCGCCATGGCGAGGCCGAAGGCGACGGTCTTTCCCGACCCGGTCTGCGCGGAGACGATCAGGTCCCGCCCATCCGCCTCCGCTTCGAGGATTGCGGCCTGGACGGGAGTGGGCTCGGCATAGCCGCGCGCGGACAGCGCGCCGGCGAGGAGCGGAGGGAGGTTCTGAAAGGGCATGGCCGCCATGTGGGGCGGCGGAGAGCGGAGGACAAGCCGCGCTCCGGCCGGCGGCCGGAGCGCGGAAGCCTTAATGCCCCTGCGGCGCTGCCGGGGCGGCCTGCTGCTGCATGCGGGCGCGCATGGCGTCGCGGGCGGCGGCGCGTTCCTCGGGGGTGAGAATGCCGTCGTGATTGACGTCGGCGCGGTCGAAGCGCGCCAGCCCCGACGCGGTCAGCTCGGGGAGGGTCACCTTGCCGTCATGGTCGGCGTCGAGCCGCTCCATCATCCGCGGGCCGTTGTCGCCGAGCTCGGCGGCGGTGACGGCGCCGTCGTGATTGGCGTCCATCTCCTTGAAGCGCCCCTCGATATCCTGCTGCATCTGGGCGCGGGTGACCGAGGCTTCGGCCGGTGCGGCGGGAGCCGCGGCGGCGGGCGGCTGGGCGGAAGCGGGAAGAGCGGCGAAGGCGGCGAACGCCGCGCCGGCGAGGACGAATTTGTTCATGGGGAATCGGCTCCGAAAAAAGACGGGAAGGCAAATACGCCCTCCCGGGCGCTTCACTGCGGCGCATTGCCTGTACCCTGGTTGAACGGCGGAGCAGCCTGCCCGCTCCGGCCAGCCGCCTATCTCGTCGTGCCTATTCGGCCGCGATCACGAGGGGTATCGCGCCTTCGTCGGCTTGCCGGCGCCGCGAGGATGGAGATTGCCAATGGCCGTGGAGATGACGGGGCTGACGCCCCTGCTCGAAGTCTTCGACATGCCGGCGGCGATCCAATTCTACCGCGACATCCTCGGCTTCGAGATCGTCGCCTCCTCGCCCGAGGTCGAGGGGCCGGAAGGCCGCTACTTCCACTGGGCCTGGCTGCGCGGCGGCGGTGCCGAGCTGATGCTCAACACCGCTTACGACACGGGCGAGCGGCCGCCGGAGCGGGACCCGGCGCGGTGGGCGCGCCATGCCCATACGACCCTCTATATCGGCTGCCCCGATCCGGACGCCGCCTATCGCTACCTGAGGTCGAGGGGGATCGAGGTCGATCCGCCCGCGATCGCGCCTTACGGGATGAAGCAGCTCTCCCTGCGCGATCCGGAGGGCTACGGCCTCTGTTTCCAGGCGCAAGCCTGAATTGCGGCGCCTTCAGGCGCCGCCGCCGGCGGGGAGCAGGGCGGCGTCGAGGTCGCGCAGGTCGCGGCCGCGCGTCTCGCGCCCGAACCATATCAGGAGGAGGAGGGCGAGCGCGGTCGGCACCATGATCAAGGCGGCGCTGACACCGAGCTTCGGCACCAGCGCCAGGATGGAGAGGAACTGGGCGAAGACGCCGCCGACCTTGCTGCAGGCCGCCACCCAGCCGGTCGCTCGCCCGCGCACCCGCAGCGGAAAGCTCTCCGCAGCATAAGGCAGCAGCATGGCGATGATGCCGTTGGTGCCGACGATCAGCAGCCCGACCGGCAGCACCGGACTGCCCATGCCGCGCAGCTCGAGCCCGAGCACGCCGAACAGGCCGGCGATGGTGATGGCGACCGCGCCGATCACCGACCATTTGGTGCTCCAGCGGCTGTAGAGGAAAGCGGCGACGAACACGGTGGGAAAGGCGATCAGAGCGCTTTCCGCAAGCAGCCCGCTCGCCACCTTCATCGAATAGCCTTTGGCGACGAGGTCGGCGGGGAGCCAGAGCAGGAGGCCGAAATTGATCAGGCCCCAGGCGGTGGCGGCGATGCTGAGCGCGACGAGCTTGCCGAACAGGCCGCGTCCGGTCAGCGGCGGCCCCGCCTTCGCGGCCGTCGCGGGCTGCGGCCGCACCTTCCTCAGCTTCGCGCCGAAGCGGCGCATCACCGCGCGCGCTTCCTCGTCGCGGCCGCGGGCGATCAGGAACTTGGCCGATTCGGGAATGAAGCCACCGAGGAGGACGAGCAGCAGGCCGGTCGGCAGGTTGAGCAGCCACATGATCCGCCAGCCGAAGGTCGGCTGGAGCAGGGTCGAGAACCCGCTCGCGGCGAAATAGCCGCCGGCCGCGCCGAGACCACCGACCAGGACCAGGCTCCAGCCGCGATGGTGGCTCGGCATCATCTCGGCGAGGAGGGCGTAGGTGACGGGGAGCATGCCGCCGGCGGCCGCGCCCATCATGAAGCACATGCCGACATTCCAGTAAAGCGAGGGCATGGTGCCGCAGATCGAGGTGCCGACGAACATCACCGCCGACAGCAGGATCGACGCCTTGCGCCCGTAAATATCGGCGATCACGCCCCAGAGGATCGAGCCCACCACCGTGCCGAGGAGCGCGAAGAAGGGGACCAGCGCGGCGGTCTGCTTCGGAACGCCATATTCCTTGACCATGCCGGGGATGGTGAAGCCCAATGCGGCCGGCTTCATCACGTCGATGATCAGGGCGACGACCAGAACCGCCAACAGCCCCCAATGCGCCCAGGAGAGGTGGACGTCCTCCGGCGCCGCAATCTCGACCTCCTTCGCCGAAGCGATTTGGCGGGAGATGTCCCTGGGGAGCAGCCCGTAAGCTGCGACCAGCACGCCCCCAATGATCAGGCCCATGCCGGCCAGCATGTCATTCCCCATCGGCATGCCGGCGAGGTTGAAGCCGTTCATCCGGCCCATCAGGAACATCGGCAGATGGAGAAGCACGCCCGCGGTGACGGCGACGACGCCGAGCACGAACGCCCAGGGTCCCCGACGGTCGGCGAGCGTGCCGGCGGTCATCGCCGGATCCTTGCGCGAGTGGAAAGAGCGGATGTGGTCATGTTCTTCCTTCAGAAACGCGTCGAGAAGCCGGCATAGACCTGGACGTCCGGCGTATCGCGGTTGAGGCCGAAATTGACCCCTGCGTCGAACTGCAGCTTCGGCCGCGCCACCCAGCTGACCATCAGGTCGGCGGAAACCTGGTCGACCGTGCCCGCCGGATCGAAGTTCCGCTCCCCCCAGAGCTCGGCGCCGAGCGTCACCTTGCCCAATGTCTTGCCGAGATTGATGCTGTTGACAAGGTTGAGGTGCCGCCCGTGCCCGTCGTCATCGGCGAGCAGATCGAGCTCGGGGCTGAAGCTCAGCGAGAAATCCTGCGGCAGGTCGATATTGACCGGAACGGCGAGCCCGCCCTCGACCTTGCGGTTGCCGATGCCGCGCCGCGCGGTCGGCAGCTTGACGAAGGGGATGAGCGCGATCTGCGTCCTGGCCGAGGTGGCGGTCAGCCGCTGCTTGTAGCGGACGAACAGGTCGCCGACGCCGCCGATCCGGTCCGTGACATTGCCGGTGCGTGTGCGCACTTCCTCATAGGGAGCGATGCTGAACTGGAGGTCGGCGCTGTCGGAGAGGCCGAATTTCAGCGTCGGGTTGGTGTAGAGGATGGTATCGGTGCGGGTGCCCCCGTCCGTCATCCGGGTCCAGTTGAACAGGTCGGTTTCGAGCTGGACCGTTCCCGCCGGCACGGTGCAGGCATTGTTCCCCTTGCCCGGCCGGTCGGTGCAGATCTGCTCGTCCCCACCGGCCGCCTGCGCGAAAGCCGGGCCGGCAAAGGCGGCGAGCAACGCCGCGAGAGCGAGACGCTTCATGGAATCTGTCTTTCCGGCTGGGAACGGGTCCGAATGTTAGCGCTATCGCGCCGTGTCGCACAGCCGGCGGGTTCAGGCAATGTGGCGAGAATCAGCCCGGGTTGCGGGCGCGCAGCTGCGAATAGCGCCGGCAGGCGAGGCGGAACGCCTCGTCCCGGCGCGGGCCGGGCTCGGAGCGCGCGGGGGGTTGCGCCTCCCGTTCCGGATCGGCCTTCCTGTCTGCCATGCCACGTTCCTCGTTTGAAAGCCTACAGGCGCCGGCGGCCCCACCCGTCCGGCGTTTTTAGCAATTTCAGTGTCCCAAGTCCGCGTTATCCGCAGAATAGGTTAAGCAAGGGTATCCGCCGCGTTCACCGCCTTTGCGCCGCGCTCCGGTCCCGCTCCGCCCGGAATTCCGAATCCGCGCTCCAGTTCGGCCAGGCGCGCGAATTGGCGAGCCGGAAGCCGACCGCGTAGAGCATCGACAGGTCGCGGGCCATGCCGGTCAGATCCCAATCCGCGCTCCATTCGTCGGCGGGCTGGTGGTAGCGCGATGCGGTATAGGCCTTGGCGAGCGTCTCGCCCCGCTCGGCGCCGCCGCTCACCAGATCGTTGCCGGATTCGAACGAGATTGCGGGGACGCCGCGCTTGGCGAAGGAGAAATGATCCGAGCGATAGAAGCCGCCCGCCTCGGGATGCGGCTCGGGCATGAAGGCGCGGCCGCGGCGGCGGCCTTCGGCAATGAGGTCGTCGAGCAGGCCGAGCCTGGCGGCGCCGGAAATGCTGAAATTGCGCGCCGGCCCGTAGACGCCGAGCGCGTCCATGTTGATGACGCCCGCCGTCTTGGCCAGCGGGTAGAGCGGGTTGGCGGCATAATATTCGGAGCCGAGCAGGCCTTTCTCCTCGGCGGTGACGGCGAGGAAGACGATCGAGCGGTCCGGCCGCGGGCCGTGCGCGAAGGCGCGGCCGAGCTCGAGCAATGAGGCGATGCCGGTCGCATTGTCGACCGCGCCGTTATAGATGCGGTCGCCGCGCGCGTCCGGCTGGCCGATGCCGAGATGGTCCCAATGCGCCGAATAGATCAATGTCTCGTCGGGATGGGCCCGGCCCGGCAGCCGGCCGACGACATTGTGCGAGGTGATGATGCGCGCATCGACGCCGTAATCGGCGCTGAGCGTCGCCTTGAGCGGCACCG
>JAQGLF010000223.1 GCA_028293025.1 Alphaproteobacteria bacterium | reverse complement strand
GCGAGGTCGCCCTGGGTGCGATAGCCGAGCGTGCGCATCGCCGCGCGCAGCTCCTCGGGGGACATGGAGGCGAGAAGGGGTTCGGCCACTGCCGCCATCGTCTAGCGCCAAGCGGCCGCGAAGTCTGCGCCGAAGTCAGATCGCGTCGGAGCCGCGCTCGCCGGTGCGGATGCGAAGCGCCTCCTCGACCGGGAGCACGAAGATCTTGCCGTCGCCGATCCGGCCGGTCTTCGCCGCCTGGGCGATGGCTTCGACGACGCGGTCGGCAAGGCCGTCCTCGACCACCACCTCCAATTTCACCTTGGGCAGGAAGTCGACGACATATTCGGCGCCGCGATAGAGCTCGGTATGCCCTTTCTGCCGGCCGAAGCCCTTCGCTTCGGTGACGGTGATGCCGGAGACGCCGACGTCGTGCAGCGCCTCCTTCACCTCGTCGAGCTTGAACGGCTTGATGATCGCTTCGATCTTCTTCACCGGCCGACTCCTTCGAAAGCTGTTGCGCCGCAACATACAGGGGGCGGGGGTGGGCGCAAGCGGCGGCGCTGGCGGCCGGCATGGGGCGATGTCATAGGAGGAGGATGCAGAATGCCGGTCCTCTCCTCGCCGAAACCGCCGCGTTGATCCAGGCGGGGCGGAAAGGCGAGGCGGTGCTGCTCGTCAACCGGCTCGCCCTCATGGGCGACGTGTCGGCGCTGTCCATCCTTGCCGACTGGCGGCTGAGCGGCGACATCGTGCCGCAGGATCTGACGCTGGCGCGGGATCTCTACCGCCGCGCCGGCGAGGCAGGGAATGAGGCCGCGGCGGTCTTCCACACCAATTTGCTGGCGAACGGCCTCGGCGGCGGCCGCGACTGGAAGGGCGCGTTGGCCCGATTGAAGATCGAGGCGCGGCATGACCCTCATCGCCGCCGGGCGCTGGCGGTCCTCGACAGGATGAAGCTGGATGCGGTGGGCGATCCGGTGTCGCTGCCGCCGGCGCGGCGGCTCAGCGAGGCGCCCGACCTGCGGCTCCTCCCCCGGCTCTTCTCGGCGGATGAATGCGATTATCTGGTCGAAGCGGCGAAGCCCGGCTTCCAGCCGTCGGTCGTGGTCGACCTCGACAGCGGCCGCGATTATCAGGATCCGATCCGCACCTCGGACGGGTCGACCATGCACTGGCTGATCGAGGATCCCGCCGTCCACGCCCTCAACCGCCGGCTCGCCGCGATCGGCGGCACTGCGGCGGAGCAGGGGGAGCCGCTGCAGGTCCTGCGTTATCGGCCGGGCCAGCAATACCGCACCCATATGGATTGGCTGCCGGGCGAGGCGAACAAGCGCGTGCTCACCGCTTTGGTCTATTTGAACGAAGGCTATGGCGGCGGCGAGACCGCCTTCGTCAAGACCGCGCTCGAAGTGAAGGGCCGCAAGGGCGACGCCATCCTGTTCCGCAACGCGTTGCCGGACGGGCGGCCGGATCCGGCGTCGGAACATGCCGGCCTGCCGGTGACGAAAGGGGTAAAATTGCTGGCCAGCCGCTGGATCCGCGAGCGGCGGCACATGCCCTGAAGATCAGGAATAAGGCGGCTTGTCGTACCCCGCAGGGCTCTTCGTGAAGACCTCGCAGCCGTCCTCGGTAATGCCGACGCTGTGCTCGAACTGGGCGGAGAGGGTGCGGTCGCGGGTGACCGCGGTCCAGCCGTCCTCCAGCACCTTCACCGCCGGCTTGCCGATATTGATCATCGGCTCGATGGTGAAGAACATGCCGGGCCTGAGCTCCGGGCCGGTGCCCGGGCGGCCGGCATGGACCACCTCCGGCGCGTCGTGGAAGACGCGGCCGAGGCCGTGGCCGCAAAAGTCGCGGACGATGCCGTAGCGGTGCCGTTCGGCATAGGCCTGGATGGCCGCGCCGATGTCGCCGAGATGATGGCCCGGCTTGGCCGCGGCGATGCCGAGCATCATGCATTCGTAGGTCACGTCGACCAGCCTTTTCGCCTTAACCGGCACGTCGCCGACGAGGAACATGCGGCTGGTGTCGCCGTGCCAGCCGTCGAGGAAGATGGTGACGTCGATATTGACGATGTCGCCGTCCTTCAGCACCCGCTCGCCCGGTATGCCGTGGCAGACGACATGGTTGATCGAGGTGCAGCAGCTGCCGGTGAAGCCGCGATAGCCCAGGGTGGCGGGGACGCCGCCGCGCGCGAGCATCTCGCGATGGACGATGTCGTCTATCTCCTGCGTGGTAACGCCGGGACGGACGTGCGGGACGAGCGCGTCGAGCACTTCGGCGGCGGCGCGGCCGGCGCGGCGCATCCCCGCAAAGCCTTCGGGCCCGTGCAGCTTGATCGCGCCGGAGCGTGAGAGGGGCTCGGCGCCCGTGATCACCTGATATTCGGTCATGGCCGGAATATAGGCGCTGGCGGATCGCTTGGCGACCCCCGCGTCCTTCGATACGGGTCTTCGCCGAGCTCAGCCCCCTACTCAGGATGAGCGGAAAAGGGTTCATATACATACCCGCTCATCCTGAGTAGCCGTTGAGCCTGACGAAACGGCGTATCGAAGGACGACATGGCCGAGGAACGGATCTGGACGGCGGGGCTGCTGGTGATCGGCGACGAGATCCTCTCCGGCCGCACCCAGGACCGCAATATCGCCCAGATCGGCGCCTGGCTGAACCTCCAGGGCATCCGCCTGAACGAGGTGCGCGTCGTTCCCGACGTGATCCCGAGGATCGCCGAAGCGGTCAACGCCCTGCGCGCCGAGAACGACTATCTGTTCACCACCGGCGGCATCGGCCCGACCCATGACGACGTGACGGTGGACGCCATCGCCGCCGCTTTGGGCGTGCCGGCGGTGGTGCATCCCAGGGCCCGCGCCGCGCTCGAGGCTTATTATGTCAGCCGCGGCGGCGTCACCGAGGCGCGGCTTCGGATGGCGCGGGTGCCGGAAGGGGCGGCGCTGATCGAAAACAGGATGTCCGGCGCGCCCGGCATCCGCGTCGGCAATATCTTCATCCTCGCCGGCGTGCCGCATATCGCGACCCTGATGCTGGAGGCGCTGGCGGGGACGCTCGAGGGCGGCAAGCCTCTGCTCTCGCGCACGATCGGCTGCTGGGGGGCCGAAAGCGAGGTCGCCGACCTGTTGCGCGAGGTCGAGGCGGCGCATGCGGACTGCCAGATCGGCTCCTACCCCTTCTTCAGGGAGGGTCGGGTCGGCGCGAACTTCGTCATCCGCTCGACCGACGCGGCCGCGCTGGACGCCTGCGCCGAGGATCTCGTCGCGCGGCTCGAAGCGGGTGGGCGCGAGGTCGTGCGCGACGGGGTCTGACCAGGGAGCTCGCTCTGGAGCTCGTGCCGGCATCTCGATTCGGCCAACCGGCATGGGCCATTCGTCTCAGAGAGCGATCCCGACCTTCGGGGCCAAAGCCGTCATGCTGGCGTAAAGCAGCACCGTCACGATGCAGCCGATTGCGAGCGCGCTCCAAAAGCCGACGCCGCGATCCAGCAGGAACGGGATCAGCAAGAACATCGGCAGCGAAGGAATGACGAACCAGAACGTCCCCGGGCGTGACTCGCCATCCGGACCGTGTCGCGCGTGTCCCGCCAGAGCCATATCATGCCGAGCACCGACACGAGCGGCAGCGACGCAACGAGACCGCCGAACCCCGGATAGCGTTTCGCGATTTCGGAGACGGCCGCGACGATGACGCCCGACAGAGCGGCCTTGATGAACAGATAGAGCATTACCGGACCTCCGCGGCGGACAACCTGGCATGAGGGCGAGTTAGACGGAGCGGAGCGATCCGAGCGCCACTCGGTTCCAGGCTTCGCCAAGCGTCAGGGCGCTCCCCGATAAACGAGAAGAGCCGCTTCGCCGAGCGTCCTGGCCGGAGCGGCGACGAACAGCCGATCGAGTTGGGGGATGAAGATTGCGGTGCGCGCGCCTTGGCGCGTTTCGATGCGGCCCGCGGAAGAATAGGCGTCGCCATTGCGGGCGAAGACGTCGACGGAGCCGGATCCGCAGGCCAGATAGAGGCGGCCTCGACGCAAGTCGAAGAAGAGGTCGTCGACATCCCCGCATCCATTCAAATCCTGTCGGACGGCGCCGGTCGCCGCATCCGTCAGCACGACGCGCGCCGGCGCGCGGTAGCCGGTCGCGAGGAGGCCGGCGTCCCCACGCAGCGCCATGGGGAAATTCTGGCCGTGCGCGGCCGGCCTGAGGATTGTTTCGCCGGTCGCGAGGTCCACCACCGCGATCGCATGACGGCTCGGGATGTTGACGAACGCGCGGCGCCCTGTCGGCTCGATCTCGAACCCTTCCGGGTGGCCGGGAAGGGCAATGCGCCGGACGATTGCGTGCCGCGTCGCGTCGATCAGCGCGAGCCCGCCCGAACCATAGCCGACCGCCACCAGGCGGGTCACGGGGTCGATCCCGACATTGTCCGCATCGTCGCCCAGCTGCACGATCGCGACGGGCCGGAGCGTCCTGGCGTCATAGAAGCGGACGCTGCCGTCGCCGCCGCAGGCGACGACCAGCTCGGCCTGCGCCGGAAGGAAGGCGATCCCCTGCGGCTCGTTCAGGCCGTCGATGCGGGCGGTGCCGCCGCTCGCGACATCGACCGCATCGATCGAACCGTTGCCCAGCTCGGCGACGTACAGGCGCCTTCCGTCCGGATCATAGGCGAGATGGTCGATCCGTCCGGAGACATGCGGGAGCGGGATCGTACGTTCCAACACGAGCGGAGCCGCGGATGAGGTCTGCGCGCTGCCGCACGCGGTCGGCGTCAGGAGAAGCGCCGCGGCGAGCGGGAGGATGCCGGGCCGATTCACCGCGCCGGGGTCGTGCGCGCCACCGCGACGTGCCGCAATGCTTCCGCAAGGCCGGCGGCGAGGCGGCCCGCATCGTCATTGGCCCAGAAATGCATGAAGAACAGCCGCGGCTCGTCATCCAGCATGTGGTTGTGGATCGCGGTGACCTCGATACCGTGCGCGCGTAACGCTCGGAGAACCGGGTTCACCTCGGACGCGGTGAGCACGAAATCGCCGGTGATCGCGGCCCGGCCGCCACCGGTCGGCTGGAAGTTGATAGCGATGCCGGTGCCGAGCCCCGGAGGGATCGCCATGCCGTCCGCATGGGGCGCCTGCGCGCGCGGAATGGTGAAGGCGTAGACGCCGCCGTTCGGCTTGCCGCTGGCGCCGAGCATGCGGTCGAGAAGGGCGGTGTCGAGATCCAGCGGCGCCGTCGGCGCCGCTGCCGGTTGGGCGAGCGGGGTCCCGCTTCGCGACAGGGCTTCCCGCAGCACCCGAGCCAGGCGCGCGGGATCGCCTTGGGCGGCGACGTGCATGTACATCGTATGCGGCATGCTGCGCAGCAGATGGTTGTGAAGCGCGGTGATCTCGAACCCATCCTCGATCAGCCGCGCCATGACGGGGTTCACCTCCTCGTCGGTCAGCACGAGGTCGCCCATCAGCATGACCTCGTTGCCGGAACCGTGGCGCACGAACGCAACCCAGGAGCCGAGCGCTAGCGCCGGCTTCAGGGTGACGCCGTCGAGCACCACCCGAAGGTCTGTCCGCGGCAACCCGATCCGGTAGACGCCGCCGGGCATCTCGGTGCCGCTCCGGCCGAGCGCGGCGGCGATCGTCTCCTCCCAGGGGGTGACCGCGTCGGCCGAGGCGGCGAGCGGCAGGGAGGCGGCAAGGGTCAGGGCGATCAGGACAGCGCGCATGATGATCTCCGTCTTTGGCTTGGGTGGCCATACGCCTTGCCGTTCGCGCTGCCCATCAGGAGACGGCGCCGGCGAGATAGAGGCAGACGCCCGCCGCCGAGGCGGCGGCGAGGGTCGGAATGATTCCGGCCTTCAGCCGGAACATTGCGAAGAGGGCCGCGGCGGCCAGAATGACGGCCCACGGGCGGACGCTGGCGAGGACGGGCAGGTCGAGCGCGACCGGCCCGGCCCGGAAGGCGAAGACCTGGCCGAACAGGGTGTGGACCGCGAACCAGAGGGCGAGATTGAGCACCACGCCCACGACCGCGGCGGTGATCGCGGCCAGCGCTCCGGCGAGGGCGGCATTGCCGCGCAGCCGCTCGATGTACGGCGCGCCGAGGAAGATCCAGAGGAAGCAGGGGATGAAGGTGACCCAGGTCGCCAGCAGCCCGCCGAGCGTTCCGGCGAGGAGCGGCGGCAGCAGGCCGGGATGGCGATAGGCGCCCATGAAGCCGACGAACTGGAGCACCATGATTAGCGGCCCCGGCGTGGTCTCGGCCATGCCGAGCCCGTCCAGCATCTCGCCGGGCTGGAGCCAGTGATAGGAGGAGACCGCCTGCTGCGCGACATAAGCGAGCACTGCATAAGCGCCGCCGAAGGTGACCACCGCCATTGTCGAGAAGAAGATGGCGATCTGGCTGAACACGTCCCTGGGTCCGAGCAGCAGCAGCAGCGCGGCGACCGGAGTCAGCCACAGAAGCAGGCAGATTGCGGAGACGCGCAGCGATCGGCGCAGGTCCGGCCGGGCATGGTCCGGAAGCGCTTCGCCCAGCAACGTGTCCGCGTCGGCGACCATGGCGCCCCCGCCGGCGCCGTGGCCGCCGCCGGCCCGGAACGCGGCCACGCCCGACCGGCCGCCGAAATAGCCGATCAGGCCGGCGCCGAGGACGATCGCGGGGAACGGCACGGACAGGATATAGATCAGGAAGAATGCGGCGCCGGCCAAGGCGATCATGATCCGGTTGCGCAGCGACCGCCGCCCGATCCGCACCACCGCTTCGAGCACGATCGCGAGGACCGCGGCCTTCAGCCCGAAAAACAGCGCATCGACCGTGCCGACCTTGCCGAACAGGGCGTAGATCCAGCTCAGGGCCATGATGCAGACGACGCCCGGAAGGATGAAGAGGCCGCCGGCGACGATGCCGCCGCGGGTGCGGTGGAGGAGCCAGCCGATATAGGTCGCGAGCTGCTGCGCCTCGGGCCCCGGCAGCAGCATGCAATAGTTGAGCGCGTGGAGGAAACGCTGCTCGCCGATCCATCTTTTCTCCTCGACGAGGATCCGGTGCATGACGGCGATCTGCCCGGCGGGCCCGCCGAAGCTCAGCAGGGCGATCCGCGCCCAGATTTTCGCCGCCTCGCGGAGCGGAAGGACATCGCCGCTCATGCGGCGAGGTCCAGGGGGCGGCCCCGCCCCGCCGCTCGCGCCCGCCGCAGGATGGTCACTGCGGAGGCGACATCCTGAAGCGCCGTGCGGGTCGAGTCGAACAAGGTGATCTCCCGCTCGTCCGTCCGGCCCGGCTTGGTGCCGGCGACCAGTTCGTGAAGCTCGGCATGAACGTCCCGCAGCTGCATCGTGCCGGCGGCGATAGCGTGACGGAGGTCGCCGATCGCCGCGCATTGCGCCGCCACATCGGCGACGACCTTGGCGCCTCCCATGGCGTCAGGATCGATCTCGCTCTTGTCGGGACTGTCGGCGCCGACCGCGGCGACGAACGTGCCGGGCCGCAGCCAGTCGCGCCGCACGAACGGCGCGCAGGCGGTGGTGCAGGTGACGATCACGTCGCATTCCCGCGCCGCCGCCGCGGGGTCGCTGACGGCGACGGTATCGAAGCGGCCTGCCAAGCGACCGGCAAGGGCCTGCGCCCTTTCCCGCTGGAGGTCCCACAGGAAGATCGTTCGAAGAGCGAGGATCTCCGCCAGCGCCTCGATCTGAGCCTCGGCCTGTGCACCGCAGCCGCAGACGAGGAGCGACTCCGACTCCGGCCGCGCGAGGTAGCGCGCCGCAAGCGTCGTCGCGGCCGCCGTGCGGCGCAGCGTCACCTCGGCCGAATCCATGATGGCGAGAGGCGTGCCGGTGGCACCGTCGCACAGCAGGATCGCGCCCTGGATCGTGGGCATCCCTCGCGCCTCGGGATTGGGGGGAAAATTGCCGTTAAGCTTGAATGCCACGAAGTGCCCTTCACCGGCGATCGCAGCGCCCTTCGCGTGAAAGGTGCCGCCCGCGCCGGGGATGGTCATCGGCGGCGGCGCGCAAGCGCGTCCTTCCGCGAGAGCGCGAAACTCCGCCTCCACTGCGTCCAGATAGTCGGGCGGAGGCATCAGCGCGGCGACGTCGCTTCGGGTGAGGATCAGCGTCTCCATCTCATGCGCCCTTGCGGCGCGGCGTGTGCGACACCCAGTCGTGAGTCTCTTCGACCGCGTCCCGGCACCAGCGGTAAAAGGCATCGTAGAGGAGCATTCCCGCGTCGAGCTGTTCGAGATCGTCCGCGTACATGCGCGAGAGGCCGAGCGAGGCCGCGAGCAGCCCCGCAGCCTGCGGCGCCAAGTCCGGCCGCGCCGTGTCCGCCCCGCGCACGATCGGCGCCAGGCGGGCGAGCGGCGCGATCATGTGCAGACCGAGCTCATTGAGCATCACGTCGAACGTGCACAGGTCTCCGCGGTGGCTCCAGACCACCCCCTCGGCGTCGACGTCGAACGGGGCTGCCGCGAAGGCTTCGGCCACAGCGGACACCTCCCCAGTCGGGACGAACAGGAAAACCGCCGCGGGGTCGACGAAGCGGCGGATCAGCCAGGGGCAGGCGATCCGATCGACTTTGGGGCGCGCCCGGGTTGCCCAGACGGTACGGCCGCGTGCGTCTCGCGCGGGCAGCTTCGCTTCGGGGATGAGCGGCAGCCCCGCGTCGCTCCACGCGGCGACGCCGCCGTCCAGCGTCTCGGCGGGAATCCCTTCGTGCCGGAGCCAGGCCGCGACGCCATGAGCGAGCGATCCGTCGCGGCAGACGATGACGGCGGAGCGGCCGCGAAGCTCTCCGGCCCAATCCGAAACGGCGTCGTGGGGGCGGCGGAGCGATCCGGGAAGCAGGCGCGGATCGTCCTGGAAGGCCTCGGGCCCGCGGACGTCGACGATCGCGGGACCGTTGGGGATGCCGATGAGGCGATAGAGCTTGTCGGACTGGATCGTGTTCAGCGCAGGCATAAGGCGTCCTCCAAAGGATAAGGACGCGATGCTTCGGCCTGTCGCCTCATGGGGAGATCGCGTTCCCCATCTTCCATCTAGTGCGCAAGCTCCGGCTTCGAGTCAATCGGGAGGGGTATGCACCAGCGCGCCCGCGACGCGCCCTGGCGGATGCAGGAAGAGGAATGGCGCGGGTGCCGGAAGGGGCGGCGCTGATCGAGAACAGGATGTCGGGGGGGCCGGGTATTCTCGTCGCCCGGCTCGAAGCGGGTGGGCGGGGAAGCGGTGCCCGGCGGAGCCTAAGAGGCGAGCAGCAACTGGGCGCCGCGGGCGCCGACCACCATCGACACGCCGGCGGTATTGCCGGTGACCGGCGTCGGCGCCGCCGAGGCGTCGATCACGCGGATCCCGTCGAGGCCGATCACCTTCATGGTCGCCGGATCGACCACCGCTTGCGCCCCCGTTCCCATCGCGCAGGAGCCCACATAATGCTGCACGGTGAGCCCGGTCGCCTTGATCCAAGCCGCCGACACTTCGACCGGGAAGATCGGGAACAAGGGGTTCGCCTGGTTCTGGGGAGGCGTCCAGCCCCATTCCGAGACAAGACCCGGATCGTTGGCGATGTCGATCGTCAGGGCGAGGGCGGCGAGGCAATGATCGATATCCGCCGGATCGCTCAGCCAGTTCGGGTCGATGATTGGCGGCAAATAGGGATCGCCCGAGCCGATGGTCACGCTGCCGCGGCTCTTCAGGTGAAGAGCGGAGGCGCCGATGATCATGTAGGGCATGTCGGGCAGCGGCTTGGGCAAAGGCGGCGCGCCGGCCAATTCGTTGGTGCTCAGCTGGACCTCGATGTCGACCGCCGCATAGGCCGGGTTCGGCCCCGGATCGGTGCCGCTCGAGCTCGCGAAGGCGCCTGCCGCGATGTAGCCATAAGGCTGGATCGGAAGCCTGCGGGTCGGCACGACGAGGATGCCGACGCCGAGATCGTCGTAGAAATTGCCGCCGACGCCGGGCAGATCGTGCACCGGCGTGACTCCGGCGCGGCGCAGCGCGTCGGCAGCGCCGATGCCGGAGCGCAGCAGGATCGCCGGCGTGCCGATCGCGCCGGCGGAAAGAACCACGTCGCGGTTCGCGACGAGCGTCTGCACATTGCCGAAGCGATCGCGATATTCGACCGAGGGCGACGCCCCGGGGACGATTCGGTGGACGAAGCAGCCGGGCTCGACCGTGAGGCGGGCGGCGGCGCGGGCGCGGACATATTTCTCATGGCTGGTCGTACGGCGCAGCGATCCCGCGTCGTCCTCGATCGTGAACTGGAAAGGGACGGCGCCATATTCGGTGCCGCCGCTATTGTAATCCGGGTTGAAGGGCAGCCCCAGCCGCCCCGCGGCGTCGAAGAAGGATCGGGTGAAATCGTCGCCCGCGCCGTCGATGATCCCGACCGTCGCTTCGACCGTCTCGAAGCAGGAGCGAAGCGTCTGATAGTCCCAGCCGGAACAGCCGAGCGCGTTCGCCCAGTGATCGTAGGTGGACCGCCCGCCCCGGACATAGACCATGGCATTGTGGAGCTGGCAGCCGCCGAGGCCCCGGCTCTGAAGCAGGTTGATGATGCGATGGTTGAGATTGGCCTGCTGCGTCGAGCGCCAGCCGATCTCATAGCCATTGTTTCCCAGCACCTCGTACCAGCGGGTCGGGTCCCAGACGTCGCGCTCGCCGGGGTCCGTGCCAAGCCCCATGTCGAGCAGGAGGACGGCGAATCCGGCCGCCGCGGCTTCGCCGGCGACGATCGAGCCCGCAGCGCCGGCCCCGATCACGATATAGTCGTAATTCGCCTGCCCGTTCGCCATGCCCATGCTCCTTCGGATCGAAGCGGCCGCGGCCGCCGGGGCAGGATCGATGAACGCGCGGACGAACCCCGCACCACCTTAGCAACGGGGCAGCGCCGTGGCCGGCCAAGATTGGACCGGAATGGTTGTTGTGGAAATTTTCGCGCAGGCGCGTGGAGACGTGGAGCGGGTGAAGGGAATCGAACCCTCGTCGTAAGCTTGGGAAGCTTCTGCTCTGCCATTGAGCTACACCCGCTCGGGCGGCTCTTCCTCTAGGAAAGCCGCTTGGCCTTGTCGAGACGGGAAAGCGGAGTCCGCGCGCTCAGGCGCTCGCCGCCACCATGTCGTCCACCGCCTTCCACGAACCGTCGGTCTGCTTCTTGTAGGTGGTGATGTAGCTGCCGGTTTCGGCCACCGGCTGGTGCGTCTTCGGGTCGGTCACGCGCAAGGTGTAGGTGCCACGCGAATAAGCGAGGTCGCCCGATTGCGCGACCTCGACCTTCTCGGGGGTGAAGCTGAGCTGGAAGTTCGGATCGCCGACCAGGCCCTTGAGGCCGTCGGTGATCGCCTTGGTGCCGATCATCCGCTTGTTGCCGGAGGGCATCAGCGCCGCGTCCGGCGCGTAATGGGCGACGGCCTTGGCGACGTCGTGCGCGGCGTAGTCCTTCACCCACTGCGCTTCCGACTGGCGGATCTGGTCGGCGATCGCCGCCGTGTCGGCGGGCGCCGAGGCGCCCGAATGCTGCTTGCAGCCGCATAAAGCGGCCGCGAGAGCCGGAACGAACAAGACCGAAGCGAGCATTTTCACGATGACATCCTCCCTGTTGCCGATACGCAAAAGGGGGAAAGGACACAGGCCGGCCGGGTGCTGGTTCCCCCACGGTCCAGGCGGCGTCCGGAATTGACGCCGTGAAGCCCAGGGAGTCAAGTTACAGGGGCGTAACGGTCCCTCCCGCCCTTGCCATCCCTTTTCCTCGCGGCTATGCGCCCCCACATCCGTTTGACGGGTGACTGAAGCGTCCGAGGACGCGCGCTGGCCGGCGAGTTTCGCCCGCCGGCGCTTTTGCGTTTGCGGCCGCACGATGAGGAAAGTTGGATGTTCGACAGCCTGAGCGACCGCCTGAGCGGCGTGTTCGACCGCCTGCGCGGGCGCGGCGCGCTCAGCGAGGCGGACGTGCGCGCGGCGATGCGCGAGGTGCGGATCGCCCTGCTTGAGGCCGACGTCGCGCTCCCCGTCGTCCGCCGCTTCGTCGACCAGGTGACGGAGCAGGCGGTCGGCCAGCAGGTGCTGAAGTCGGTCACGCCGGGC
>JAQGLF010000215.1 GCA_028293025.1 Alphaproteobacteria bacterium | reverse complement strand
CGAAAAGGTGTGGCCGCCGATGAGGACATAAACCGGCCGGCCGGCGAAGCTGACCGGGGTGCGCTCGCTGAAGAAGCGCTTGCGCGTCAAGTCGGTCGTCCCCGCCTTGCGCCAGACGATCCTGTTGATTTCGATCCGCTTGCCCGCAGGCACGAAATGGCTGACCAGGTAGCTCACCGACGCCGGATCGCCGCCGTGGTTGCCGCGCATCTCGAGTATCACCGCGCGACTGCCTTTCAGTCCCGCCATGGCGCGGTCGAGCGCGGGTTTGAACGACCAGGGATTGGAGAAGCCGGCGATCTCCAGATAGGCGATGCCGCCCGCAAGCCTGTCGGCGCGGATGATTCCGGCCTCGCCCCCCGGAATCGACGCGACGCTCAGGGGCGGCCGGCCCGTATCGGCGAACACCGCGAGATGCTTGTCGTGGAGGATCCCGCGCAGGTCGTCGGTCAGCCGCCCGGCGAGCGACGGCAGGTCGGTGACCCGGTCGTAGGCGCCCGACGCGGCGGCCGCGGTGATCGCGGCGGCGCCCCGCTCGCCGGCTTCCGGGTAGACGTATCGCCTGCGCAACTCGGTCGACAGTTGCGCCACGATCGCCGCGCGGGCGGCTGGGTCGAGTGGGGCCGATGTGGCCGACGACGCGCTCGGCACCGAGGTTTGCGCAAGCGTCGGCGCGGCAGCAGCGGCAAAGAGCAAGGATGCTAGAACCGTGGCGGGTCGAAAACGCATTGAGTTATCCTCAGCAAGGGGCGGCGGACTTGTGTATCTACCTCTCCTGTATCGGTGTCACTCCCGAGGCACGACGTGGGTTTCGTCACGGGCTCGGTGATCGAATGTCCGCAATGGGTCGAAAACGGACAGGCAGCCCGATCCTGAACGACGTCCGTTTTCGGGGAGCTGGGCCGCCAGCGGCAGCGTCCGCAACTGGCGCAGAGTGGACGACCGCAACCGGAGGCATCGATTTTCGGTGGTCGCTCGCTCGATGCGGCAAAGAATGGCTCCCCGGGACGGATTCGAACCATCGACCAACCGGTTAACAGCCGGTTGCTCTACCGCTGAGCTACCGGGGAGCAGCCTTTCGGCGAGGCGCGCCTATAGCAGCGGGATTCTTCGGCTGGCAAGGCTCAGGCGGTGAATTGCTCCATCGTGATCCGCTCGTCGAGCGCATGCTCGGGATCGAACAGGAGGACGAGCTCGAGGCTGCGGTCGACCCGCACTTCGACCTGCGCCACGTCGCGCACCTCGTGCTGGTCGGCCACTGCCGAGACCGGCCGCTTGAGCGGATCGACGACCCGCAGCAGGATCGTGAGGTCGTCGGGGATGAGGGCCCCGCGCCAGCGGCGGGGGCGGAACGGGCTGATCGGCGTCAGCGCCACCAGGTTCGAGCCGAGCGGCAGGATCGGCCCCTGGGCGGAGAGATTGTAGGCAGTCGAGCCGGCCGGTGTGGCCGCGAGGATGCCGTCGCAAATCAATTGCGGCAGGACGAGGCGGCCGTTGACCGAGATTTCGATCCAGGCCGCCTGCCGGGTCTCGCGGAGCAGGGAGACTTCGTTGATCGCGGCGCGGCTGATCTTTTCGCCGTCGGTGCGGGTCGCGATCATCCGCAGCGGCGCGACCTTGAAGGATTTGGCGCCGTTGACCCGCTCGCGCAGCCCGTCCAGCCGCCATTCGTTCATCAGGAAGCCGACCGTGCCGCGGTTCATGCCGAAGATCGGCAGCAGCCGCCCCTGGTCGAGCATTTCGTGAAGCGTCTGAAGGAGGAAGCCGTCGCCGCCCAGAGCGATGATCAGCTCCGCCTTCTCGAGCGGCACGAAATCGTAGCGCTCGCGCAGCATCGCCTCGGCCGCCTGCGCCGCCTCAGCGGGGGAGGCGAGCAACGCCGTCGGTCTGTCCGCATTCGCCGTCATCGCCTGCCCTGCTAGGGTTTGCCGCCGCCGGCGGCAAGGCGCGGCTGTTCCGCTCCGACACAGGCGCTCCCCGATCGCGGCCTAAACCGATTGTTGAGGGAGAGGGCCCAGAGTAGAGCCGTGGACGTCGCACGAATCCGGAGCGGGAGAGGGGAGGGCAAGATGGCCGCTGTCGGCGGCGCCGCGCCGCTCTTCATCCTGTCCTTCCGCCATCGCGACGAGCTGATCTCGGCGGCGGAGAGCGCCGGCTGGCAGCCGATCGCCGCCCGGCGGGCCGACAATGCCGAGAGCCGCTTCATCGCCTCGGGCGCCTCGGTCGCGATCGTCGATGCCCGCGGCGCGCTGCAGGAGGGGCGGGAAGGGGTGCGGACGCTCGCCGATCCGTGCGAAGCCAATGCGGCGGCGCTGCTCGTTCTCCTCTCCCGCACCGACGAGGAATCGCTCGACGAGCTCCACGCCGCCGGCGCCACCCATTTCCTGGTCAGCCCGTTCAGCGAGCAGCAGCTCCTCCACACCCTCATCTTCGCCCGCCGCCATGCCGATCGGGTGGGCGGCCGGCGGCCGATCCGTGCCTCCGATTCCGGCAAGGCCGAGGCGGGCGCGTCGTGGCGGTGGGAGCCGGGCTCCGCGACCGTCGAGCTCAGCCCGGCGCTGGCACGCAAGGCCGGCTTCGGCGAGGAGCAGGGCCAGAAGGTGCGGCTGATGGAGCTGTTCCGCAAGCTCGATCCCGCCGGCCGCCGGGCGGCACGCGGCGCCGTCGACCGGCTGCTCGCCACCGGCCAGTCGACCGCCTTCGCCCATGCCGACGGCGACACCGAAGGCGGCCGCCTCGCCCATCATTTGCGGGTGGACGAGGAGAAAGGCGGCGTCGTCGGCCGGACGGAGGCGATCGTGCCCCTGGAAGGCCCGGCCTGGCAATCGCGCGACTCGATGACCGGCGTGCGCGACGCGCGGGCGGCGCGGGCCTGGATGGAGCGGCAGCTGGCGATGCCGGGCGATGCCCAGCCGGCCCTGGTCCTGCTGCTGCTGTCGGTCAGCCGCTTCGACACGATCAACGCCGCCTTCGGGCGCAGCACCGGCGACGCCGTGCTGCAGGCGGCGGCGCGGCGGATCGAACGGGTGGTCGACGCGGACGGCCGGCGCCGGCTGGTCGCCCGGGTCGCCGGAGCGGAGTTCGCGATCCTGCTCGGCGCGCCGACCAGCCTCAACGAGGGCCGCTTCCTCGCCGGCCAGCTGGTCGAGGCGATCGCCCGCCCGTTCATGTCGGGCGACCATGTCATCACCCTGGGCAGCCGCGCCGGCGTCGTCGCTTCGGAAGCGGGCGACGATTCGGCGGCCTTGCTCCGCCGCGCCAGCGCCGCGCTCGCCGAGGCGAAGAGCGGCGACGGCGGGCCGGTTCGCGTGCTCGATGCCGGCGCGGCGGAAGACGGCGCGCTCGGCGACCAGCTCGAGATCGACCTGCGCCGCGCGCTCGACAAGGACGAGATCGAGATCCTCTTCCAGCCGCAGGTGTCGATCGCCAGCCGCCGCATCACCGGCGCCGAGGCTCTGGCCCGCTGGCGCCATCCGCAATATGGCGAGCTCGGCGCCGTCACCCTGTTCAGCGTCGCCGAACGGTCCGATTACCTGGTCCAGCTCTCCGACCATGTGCAGCGCAAGGCGATCGCCGCCGCCGCCGCCTGGCCGGAAGCGCTGGCGGGCCTCCGGCTTTCGGTCAACATCACCGCGGCCGACATCGTCCGGCCCGGCTTCGCGGCCTTGTTCCTGCAGCTGGTCGCGGAGAGCGGCTTCGCGCCGGGGCGGCTGACCGTCGAAGTCACCGAGAGCGGCCTGATCGAGGATCTGGGGGCCGCCGCGGGCCTGCTCGCCCAGCTCAGGGAGGGCGGGCTGCGCGTCGCCATCGACGATTTCGGCACCGGCTATTCGAGCCTCGCTTATCTGAAGGCGCTGCCGCTCGATTACCTCAAGATCGACAAGCGGCTGTGCGAGGACATTACCGGCTCGCCCCGCGACCAGGTCGTGGTCCGCAGCGTCATCGACATGGCGCGCTCGCTCGGGCTGGAAGTGGTCGCGGAAGGAGTGGAGACCGAGGAGCAGCTCGCTTTGCTCGCCCGGGAAGGGTGCACGCTCTACCAGGGCTTCCTCTGTGCGCCGCCGGTCGACGCGGAGGCATTGGCGGCGCTGGTTTCGGCCTGACTCCCCCTCCTGGAGGGGAGGAAAGGATCGGCGCTGGCTCCCGAGACCATGGAAATGGCGCCCGCTTGCGCCCGCCGCCTCTTGGGATAGGATGAGCGCTCCATTCGAGGCGGGGGGCCGGACGATAAACGCGCCACTGCTAGTGATCGGCCTCGATGCCTTCGATCCGGAGCTCGCGCGCCGCTGGGCCGCGTCGGGGGAGTTGCCGGCGCTGGCAGGGCTGCTGGAAAGCGGCGCGCGTTGCGCGGTCCGCAATCCCTTCGGCCTGTTCGTCGGCGCGGTCTGGATCAGCTTCGCGTCGGGGATGCGGCCCGATCGCACCCGCTACCATTGCTGGGACGAGATCGACCCCGCCACCTATCGCCGGCGTCCCATCGGGCCGAAGCCCGAGCTCTATGAGCCGTTCTGGAGCCGGATCGCGGCGGCCGGACGGCGCGTGGCGGCGATCGACGTGCCGCATGCCCGGGCGAAGCCGGATGGGGCGGCGCTGGAGCTGTTCGAATGGGGCTGTCACGACCGCCATTTCGGGCTTCACGGCGCGCCCGAGGGGCTGGCGCGCGAGCTCTCGGCCGCGTTCGGCGTGCATCCGGTGCTCGGCCTGCAGCCGTGGCGGGCGCGGCATTTTTCTCCGGACGATTTCTTCGCGCGCAAGGGCGGCAAATATCGCGGCCCGGCCGAGGAGGCTCGGCTGACCCGGGCGATGGTCGCGGGCGTGACGGCGAAGGGTGAGATGCTGCGGGCGTTGCTGGCGCGGCAGGATTGGGACCTGTTCCTTGCCGTGTTCGGGGAAAGCCATGCGATCGGGCACCAGCAATGGCACCTCCACGACGAGGCGCATCCACGCTTCGACGCGGCGGGGCGCGATGCGGCGGGCGGCGATCCCATCCTCCAGGTCTACAAGGCGATCGACCGGGAAATCGGGCGCCTGTTCGCCCGCCTGCCGCCGGACGCGACCGTGATGCTCCATCTCAGCCACGGCATGACCGGACATCATGACGGCACCCATTTGCTCGACGAGCTGCTCGCCCGGCTCGACGGCGCGGGGGCCGGGCCGGTGCGGCACGCCGCCAAGCCTGCCTTCCGTGGGCTGCAGCATGTCGCGGCGCTGCTCGGTGTGCCGATCGGCCTCCGCAACGCGCTCGGTCAGGCGTTGCGCGGCGACGGAGCGGCCGCCCGCTCACGCCGCCGCTTCTTCGCCCAGCCGAATAACAGCGTCTACGGCGGCATTCGCTTCAACCTGATGGGCCGCGAGCCGCAGGGCCGCGTCCGGCCGGAGACGTTGGAGGAGCTGACCGGCCTCCTCGAGAAAGAGCTGCTGGCCTTGACCAATGTCGCGACGGGCGGGCCCGTCGTCACCGCGCTCCATCGTTGCGATCGCCACCATCGCCGCGCGCCCGACGATACGATGCCCGATCTGTTCGTCGAATGGGAGCGCCGCGCGCCGATCGAGACGGTCTTTTCGCCCGCCCTCGGCACCTTGTGCACGCGCTACACCCACTGGCGGACGGGCGACCACAAGCCCGAGGGCCTGCTGATCGCCCGCGGGCCCGGCCTTGCCGCCGGCGCCGAAATGCCGGGGCTGGCGGTCGAGGATCTCGGCCCGAGCATCGCAGCGAGGCTCGGCGTCGGCCTCGACGCGGTGGATGGCCGCGCGGCGCCGTGGCTCGCGGGCGCGCCGCTGGAGACGGAGAAAGAGTCGGCGGTCATGGCCTGTTGAGGAAGCCCGGCATTTCCATCCGTCCGCTTCTTCAATAGTCTACGAAGGCGGAGAGCCGATGCATATCCACCTGCCCAAACCCCTTCATGGCTGGCGCGCCTTCGTCGGCGAGGTCGCGATCATCGTGCTCGGCGTGCTGATCGCCCTGACTGCCGAGCAGCTGGTCGAACGGCATCGCTGGTTCAGCGAGGTACGGGAGACCCGCCTCGCCGCCGACCAGGAGCTCGCCCACGATCTCGGCGTGTTCGAGCACCGGCTCGGCCAGCAGGCGTGCGTCGAAAACCGTCTGCAGGATCTCGAGCGCTGGTTGCAAAGCTGGCGCGACGGACGGCCGCTCACGCTGAAGGCGCCGATCGGCAGCCCGCCCGCTTACGGCCTTCATTTCAACGTCTGGGACGCAACGGCCGGAGAGGCACGGGCGCATATGGAGCTGCAGACGAAGCTCGCTTATGCCGGTCTCTACGACGTGCTGAAGAATTTCGGCACGCAGCGCGACCGGGAACGCGACTCCTGGGCCGGCCTTTCGGATTACGATCAGGCGGCCCAGCTCGATCATCAGGATCTGCTGAAGATACGGGGGCTGATCAGCCGGATACGGGCGTTCAACAACAATGTGCCGGGCTTCGCGCCCTATGTGGAGAAGCCGGCGGCCACTCTGGGCATCCGCTCCGATCTCGGACCCCAGCCGCAGGCGTCGGTTCGCGCTGGGATCGTCTTCTGCCAGCGGCTGCTCTGAAGCGGCGCCGGCAGCGGTCAGCCGAGAATTCGGGCGAGGCCGCGTGAGAGCTGCACCGCGCCGTTGATCCGGCTGGCCGGGTCGGGCCAGGCGCGGGTGATGACCAGCTTCGAATCGGGCCGAAGCTTGGCGGTGCCCTTCAATCGCTGGACGTAGGCGATCAGGCCTTCGAGGTCCGGGAAGGTGTCGTTGTGGAAGTGGACGAGCGCGCCCTTCGCGCCGATGTCGAGCTTCACCACGCAGGCTTGACGACAGTTGAGCTTGACCTCGATCACCTTGAGCAAATTCTCCGTCTCCTCCGGCAGCTTGCCGAAGCGGTCGATCATCTCGGCGGCGAAGGCCTCGATCTCCTCGGCCTTCTCGAATTCGTTCATCCGCCGGTAGACTCCCATGCGCAGGTCGAGATCGGGGACGTATTCGTCGGAGATCATGATCGGCGCGTCGACGCTGATCTGCGGCGAGAACTCACCGTCCGCACGGGCCTGCCCGCCGGTTTTGGCCTCCATGATCGCCTCCTCGAGCATCGACTGGTAAAGCTCGAAGCCGACCTCCTTGATATGGCCCGATTGCTCGTCGCCGAGCAGATTGCCCGCCCCGCGGATATCGAGATCGTGGCTGGCGAGCTGGAAGCCGGCGCCGAGCGATTCGAGATTGGCGAGGACCTGCAGCCTTTTGTCGGCGGTCTCGGTGACGGTACGCGTCTCGGCGGTCGTGAAATAGGCATAGGCGCGGGTCTTGGCGCGGCCGACGCGGCCCCGCAGCTGGTAGAGCTGGGCCAGCCCGAAACGGTCGGCGCGATGGACGATCAAGGTGTTGGCCGAAGGGATGTCGAGGCCGCTCTCGACGATCGTCGTCGACAGCAGGACGTCATATTTGCGGTCGTAAAAGGCGGACATCCTTTCCTCGACCTCGGTCGGCGCCATCTGGCCGTGGGCGGTGACGGCGCGGATCTCCGGCACGTCGTCGCGCATGAACTGCTCGAGGTCGGGGAGATCGGCGATGCGCGGCGCGACGAAATAGGTCTGGCCGCCGCGATAATGCTCGCGCAGCAGCGCCTCCCGCACCACCACCGGATCCCAGGGCATCACATAGGTGCGGACCGCCAGCCGGTCGACCGGCGGCGTCTGGATGACACTGAGCTCGCGCAGGCCCGACATCGCCATTTGCAGCGTGCGCGGGATCGGCGTCGCGGTGAGGGTGAGGACGTGGACGTCCGCCCGCATCCCCTTCAGCCGCTCCTTGTGGGTGACGCCGAAGCGCTGCTCCTCGTCGACGATGACCAAGCCGAGCTTCCTGAACGCGACGCTCTTGGCGAGGAGGGCGTGGGTGCCGATGACGATGTCTACCTTGCCCGCGGCGAGGCCTTCGCGCGTCTCCTTCGCTTCCCGCGCCGGCACCAGGCGGGAGAGGCGGCCGATCTCGATCGGGAAGCCGCGGAAGCGCTCGACGAAGGTGTTGAAATGCTGGCGGGCGAGGAGGGTCGTCGGGCAGACGAGCGCGACCTGATAGCCGCCCATCGCCGCCGCGAAGGCGGCGCGCAGCGCGACCTCGGTCTTGCCGAAGCCGACGTCGCCGCAGACCAGCCGGTCCATCGGCTTGCCCGCTTCGAGATCGGCGAAGACGTCGGCGATGGCGCGGTCCTGGTCCTCGGTCTCCTCATAGGGGAAGCGGTCGGCGAAGGCGGCGTAGCTGGTGTCGGGCTCGATCACGGCGCCGGGGTGGAGCGCGCGCTCGGCCGCGGTCTTGATCAGCTCGCCGGCAATCTCGCGGATCCGCTCCTTCATCCGCGACTTGCGGCGCTGCCAGGCTTCGCCGCCCAGCCGGTCGAGCGTGACGCCGTCGGCGTCGCTGCCGTAGCGGGTGAGGATGTCGATATTCTCGACCGGCACGTAGAGCTTGTCGCCGCCCGCATATTCGAGCGCGACGCAATCGTGCGGGCTGGTGCCGACGGGGATTTGGGTCAGCCCCTCGTAGCGGCCGATGCCGTGATCGGCATGGACGACGAGGTCGCCGGGAGTGAGGGTGGCGAGCTCCTGGAGGAAGGCGTCGGCCGATTTGCGGCGCTTGCGGCGGCGGACCAGCCGGTCGCCGAGCATGTCCTGCTCGGTGAGCATGGCGATGTCGCCGCTGGTGAAGCCGTGGTCGAGCGGCAGGACGGCGAGGGCCACCGCCCCGCCGGCGGAGGCGCCGAGCGCTTCCTGCCAGGTGTCGACCTCCTGGGCTTTCTTCAGGCCATGGTCGGAGAGCAGGCCCTTCAGCCGCTCGCGCGAGCCGCGCGAATAGCTGGCGAGAACGATTTTCTTCTTCGCCCGGCGGAGGGCGGCGACGTGATCGACCACCGCTTCGTAGACGTTGACGTTCTGCGCACGCTCGGGAGCGAAATCATGGGCCGCGTCGACGTCGAAATCGAGGACGATGGCGCTTTCCGGCTCGTGGAAGGGCGTGGCGAGGTGGAGCGGCCGCGCATCGATCAGCCGCTGCCATTCGTCGCGGGAGAGATAGAGGCTGTCGGGTTCGAGCGGGCGGTAGCTGCCCGGGTCGGCCGACTGCGCCCGTT
>JAQGLF010000258.1 GCA_028293025.1 Alphaproteobacteria bacterium | reverse complement strand
GGCGACGAGGATCGTCTTCACCTTCGCCCAGCTGTCGAAGCTCTCCTTGAGCGGGTTGCGCGCGGTCTCGCCGGCCTCCTTCATCGCGCGGAAGACCGGGCTTTCCCTGAGCTTCAGCCGCACCCAGAGCGAGACGGCGAGGAGGACGAGCGAGAAGACGAAGGGGACGCGCCAGCCCCAGGATTCCCACTGGCCCGGATCGACGAATTGGGTCGAGACCAGGACGACGACGACGGACAGGAGGAAGCCGCCGATCACGCTCGCCTGGATGAAGCTGGTGTAGAAGCCGCGGCGGTTGCGCGGCGCGTGCTCGGCGACGTAGATCGCCGCGCCGCCATATTCGCCGCCGAGCGCAAGGCCCTGGAGCAGCCGGCAGAAGACGAGCAAGGCCGGCGCGGCGACGCCGATCGTCGCGAAGGTCGGGAGGAAGCCGACCGCGGCGGTGGCGAGGCCCATCAGGGTGATGGTGACGAGGAAGGTGTATTTCCGGCCCAGCCGGTCGCCGAGCCAGCCGAACAGGATCGCGCCGAGCGGCCGCACGCCGAAGCCGGCGCCGAAGGTGGCGAGGGTCAGCAGCAGGCCGGCGGTCGGATTGGCCGACGGGAAGAACAATTTGGCGATGACCGTCGCCAACGTGCCGTAGACGAAGAAATCGTACCATTCGAAGATGGTGCCGAGCGAGGAGGCGAAGATGACGAGGCGCACCCGCTTCGCATCGATGACAGGATCGTCCGCAGCTGCCGTGGCCAATTTGCCTCCCCTTCTTTCCTTCGGACTCTAGGGATTGCCGCCGTCTCAGTCGAGCGCGGCGCGCGCCGATTCCCAGTTCCGCCCGTCGAAAGCGCGGGCATCGACGCGCAAGGCGCCGGGATCGTCGAGGGCGTTCAGATTGACGCTCCAGGCGGCGGGATGGGAGCGCGGCTGGTAGAAGCTCTTCACGCCGCAGACCCGGCAGAAGAGATGCGCGGCGGCGCCGGTGCCGAAGCGGTAGCGCGAAAGCGCGTCCTCGCCGGCGAGGAGGCTGAAATCCTCATGCGGGACGATCAGGTGCCGGAAGCCGGTCATGGCGCAGATCGAGCAATTGCAATCGATGATCTCGACCTCCTCCGCCACCTCCGCCTCGAAGCGGATGGCGCGGCAATGGCAGCCGCCGGCGATCTTCATCTCCCGATGCCGGCGCTATTCGGCCGCTTCGGCGGCTTGCGGCTGTGGGGCGAAGAGGCTGGCCGGAGCGGGCTGGCTCGGCTTCGCAATCGCCTCGGTCCTGGCGCCGCTCGAGCCGTCGCCGGCGCCCTTGCGGCGCTTGAACCGCCCTTCGACATCGGCGCCGCTGCTGATGCTCAACGTCTCGTAGAGGATGTCCCCGGTGATCCGGGCGCTGTGGTCGAGCGTCAGCGTGCCCGCCTCGACCGCGCCGTCGATCTTGCCGTCGACATGGAGGTCGCCGCCGGTGGCGATGTCGCCGGTGACGTTCATTTCCGGGCCGATGAAGGAGAAGCGCGCCCCTTTCCCCTGGCCCGCCGGCCCCGCCTCGTTCTGCCGAGAAAACATGCCCATGGCTCCCTCCCCGCCGGGGCCATCATCGCACATCCGCGGCGCGGATCAATCCTTCGATACGCGCCCTCGCCAAGCTCGGTCGCTACGCAGGATGAGCGGGGGACCCCAAAAACTGCCGCTCATCCTGAGTGGCCGTTGAGCCTGCCGAAACGGCGTATCGAAGGACGTTCAGGCGGAGAGGAGCTTCAGCGGGTTCTCGATCAGCGTTTTCAGGTCCTGCATGAACATCGCGGCGTCCCAGCCGTCGACGACCCGGTGGTCGCAGGAGAGGCTGAGGTTCATCCGCTTGCGGATCTCGACCTTGCCGCCGACGACGACCGGCTTCTCCTCGACCTTGTTGACGGCGACGATGGCGACTTCGGGCCGGTTGATCACCGGCGTCGAGGTGATTCCGCCCGCCGGGCCCAGGCTCGAAATGGTGATGGTCGAGCCGGACAGCTCGTCGCGCGCGGCCTTGCCGGTGCGGGCGGCCTCGGAGAGCCGGAGGATCTCGCCGGCGATCTCCCACGGGCCGAGGCCGTCGGCGTTGCGGATCACCGGTACCATCAGCCCGTTCGGCGTCTGCGTCGCCATGCCCATATGGACGGCGCCCGAGCGGCTGATGACCTGTGCCTCGTCGTCATAAGTGGCGTTGATCTGCGGATAATCGGCGAGCGTCCGCGCCATCGCGGTGATCAGGAAGGGAAGCATGGTCAGCTTCGGGCGGCTGCCCCGGTCGGCGTTCATCATCGCCCGCGTCTGCTCGAGCGCGGTGACGTCATATTCCTCGACCAGGGTGAAATGCGGGATGCGGCGCTTCGCCTCCTGCATATTCTCGGCGATGCGGCGGCGCAGGCCGACGACCTTGACCTTTTCGTCCTGCCGCCGCGGACCGCGGGCATGTGAGACCGAGCCGCCGCTGTAGAGGAGATAGGCGTCGAGATCGGCGTGGCGGATGCGGTCGCCGGTCGTCTTCACCTGAGCGAGGTCGACGCCGAGATCGCGGGCGCGCTGGCGCACGGCCGGCGAGGCGAGGACGTGCTTTGCGCCCGTGTCGCGAGCTTCGCTCGGGGCGTCCTCCGCGGCTTCAGACCTGCGCTCGCTTTGCCGCCGCTCGCTTTGGCGGCGGCCGGGCTCGGCGCGCTCCGGGCCGCGCCGGTCGTCGGCGTCGCGACGGTCGTCCTGCCGACGGTCGCCCCCGCGGCGGCCCTCCGGCCGCTCCTCGACGAGGCCGTCGGTGAACGGAACCTCATCATGGCGCTCGCCCTCCGGCTGCGGCGCGTCGGGCGCGGCGGGGATGGTGGGCGGCGCGGCGTCTTCGGCCGGGGCTTCGGCGTCGGTTTCCAGGACGACGAGGACGGAGCCGATCGGGATCTGGTCGCCGACCTCGCCCGCAATCTCGAGGACCTTGCCGGCGACCGGGCTCTCCATCTCCACCGTCGCCTTGTCGGTCATCATGTCGGCGAGCTGCTGGTCCTCCGTGACGCTATCGCCGACCTTGACGTGCCAGGCGACGATCTCGGCTTCGGCAATGCCTTCGCCGATGTCGGGCAGCTTGAATTCATAGCGCGCCATCAGTCCTCCAATGCCTTCCTAATCGCCGTGCCGATGCGGACGGGCCCGGGAAAATAGGCCCATTCGAGCGAATGGGGATAGGGCGTGTCGAAGCCGGTCGCCCGCTGCACCGGCGCTTCGAGATGGTAGAAGCAGCGTTCCTGCACGAGGGCGGAGAGCTCGGCGCCGAAACCGCCGGTGCGCGTCGCCTCGTGGACGACGACGCAGCGCCCCGTCTTGCGCACCGATGCCTCGATCGTCTCGATGTCGACCGGAAGGATGGTGCGAAGGTCGATCACTTCCGCGTCGACCCCTTCGGCCGCGACCGTCGCGAGGACGACATGGACCATCGTGCCATAGGCGAGAATGGTGAGGTCGCCGCCCTCGCGCACCACCGCCGCCTTGCCGATCGGCACGGTGTAATGGCCGTCCGGCACTTCCGCCTGGGGGTGCTTCGCCCAGGGCGTGACGGGCCGGTCGAAGAAGCCGTCAAAGGGGCCGTTATAGATCCGCTTCGGCTCGAAGAAGAGGACGGGATCGTCATCCTCGATCGCCGCGATCAGCAGGCCCTTGGCGTCATAGGGGTTGGACGGGATCACCGTCTTCAGCCCGGCGACATGGGCGAACAGGGCCTCGGGCGACTGGCTGTGGGTCTGGCCGCCGAAGATGCCGCCGCCATAGGGCGAGCGGATGGTCAGCGGCAGGCTCCATTCGCTGGCGGTGCGGTAGCGCACCCGCGCCGCTTCCGAGACCAATTGGTCGAAGGCCGGATAGATGTAATCGGCGAACTGAATCTCGGCGACCGGCCGCAGGCCGTAGGCGGCCATGCCGATCGCCGCCGCGACGATGCCGTTCTCGGAGATCGGCGTGTCGAAGGCCCGCGACGCGCCATATTTGCGCTGCAGGCCCTCGGTGACGCGGAAGACGCCGCCGAAATAGCCGACATCCTCGCCAAGCGCGACGACCCTCTTGTCCCGCTCCATCATCACGTCATGGGCGCTGTTCAGCGCCTGGATCATGTTCATGACGGTCATTTGCGCTTCGCCGCGAGCTCGGCGACCATCTGCGCCTGCTGCTCCTTCAGATGCCAGGGCATTTCGGCGAACACGTCCTCGAACATCGTGCGCACGTCCTGCGGGAAGTCGATCGTCGAAGTGACCAAAGTGCCCTGCTTCTCGGCCTGCTTCTGCGCCGCGCGCACCGTCTCGCCGAGCTCTGTCTCGAGCGCGGCCTGGCGCTCCTCGTCCCATTCGCCCAGCGCGAGCAGATGCTGCTTCAGGCGGCGGATGGGATCGCCGAGAGGCCATTTGGAGGCGGCATCCTGCGGCCGGTAGACGGAAGGATCGTCGGAAGTGGAATGGCCTTCGACGCGGTAGGTGAACAATTCGATCAGGGTCGGGCCCAGATTGGCGCGGGTGCGGTCCGCCGCCCAGCGCGTCGCCGCGTAGACGGCGAGGGCGTCATTGCCGTCGACGCGGAGGCCGGCAATGCCGTAGCCGACGGCGCGGGCGGCGAAGGTGGTGAGCTCGGCCCCGGCGATGCCGGAGAAGCTCGAAATCGCCCATTGATTGTTGACGATATTGAGGATGACGGGCGCGCGGTAGACGGCGGCGAAGGTGCAGGCGGCGTGGAAATCGCCCTCGGCGGTCGAGCCGTCGCCGATATAGGCGGAGGCGATGCGGCTGTCGCCGCTGATCGCCGAGGCCATCGCCCAGCCGACCGCCTGCGGATATTGGGTGGCGAGGTTGCCGGAGATGGTGAAGAAGCCGTGGTCCTTCGACGCGTACATGATCGGCAGCTGGCGGCCTTTGATCGGATCGCCGCGGTTCGAATAGACCTGGCACATCATCTGGACGAGCGGATAGTCGCGCGCGATGAGGATGCCCTGCTGACGGTAGGTCGGGAAGGTCATGTCGTCGCGGTCGAGCGCATGGGTGGCGGCGACCGCCACCGCCTCCTCGCCAGTCGACTTCATGTAGAAGCTGGTCTTGCCCTGCCGCTGGGCGCGGTACATCCGGTCGTCATAGACCCGCACCAGCATCATGTCGCGAAGGATGCGGCGCAACGTCTCGGGGTCGAGCTTCGGGTCCCACGGGCCGACCGCCTTGCCCTCCTCGTCGAGCACGCGGACGAGGGTGAAGACGAGATCGTGCGTCTCGCGGGCCGGCGCGTGCGGGTCGGGGCGGCGGACGCTGCCCGCCGGCGGAATGTCGAGATGGCTGAAATCCGCCTCGTCGCCTGGCCGCGCCTCGGGCTCCGGGACATGGAGGGAGAGCGCCGGCCGGTTGGGGCGCTCGGGCTGGTCGTTCATCCTCTACCCTGTCCTTGAGGCTTTGCGGCCCCGTAATGGATTTTGGGGGTTCTTGCACCCCTGCCGACAGAAAGGATGGATGTGCGCCCCGGTTCCGGCCGGTTGCGGGCGTCAGAGATCGATGCAGGCGGCGAGGGATTCGAGCTTGCGGATCCGCTCGCGAAGATCGGCGAGCTCGATCCGCTCGGCCATGCCGCCCGACCGCGCTTCCGCCGGCCGGGCGGCGCCGAGCTCGAGCCGCTTGAGCTCGAGCCAGCCCTGCCAGCCCCTGAGAGACGCGGCGAGGAAGATGGCGAGGCCCGCCAGGGCCAGGGCCGCCACCGCGATTTCGCTCAGCTGCTGTGTCATTTCGAGCCTCCCTCGTCTTCGGCCTCAGCGCAGGCTTTCGATCTCGCGCGCGAGGCTCACATTCTGGCTGGTGACATAGGTTTCGACCTCGGCGAGCCGGCGATCGAGGTCGGTCATCGACCGCCGCGCCTCGAAGGCCGAGCGCTTCGGCACCGCCATGCCGAGGCCGTCGAAGCGATCGGCCGCCTTCGGCTTGCCGGCCCAGGCCAGGACGGCATAAGCGAGCAAGGTCCAGGGAAAGCCGCCCGCGATCGTGGCGACGACGAAGCCGACCCGAATCAGGGTCGCGTCCCAGCCGGTCGCTTCGGCGATGCCGGCGCAGACCCCCATCAGCTTGCCGTTGGCCCGGTCGAGCGTGAACTTCCTGCCCCTTTTCATTTGATCCTCCTTGATGTCTCGTTGCGGTCTTCGACGGCCCGTTCCGGCGCGTCGCTGGCGATTTCCCGCCAATTGGGATTGTCCGCGGTGACGATCCGCTCGACGGTCCGGACCCGGTCGTCCAGGCGGCGGGCGAGGTCGTAAAGCGCCTCGATCGTCCGCTCGTCGCCGGTGGTCAAAGTCGCCGCGGTCTTCCAGCGGGTGATGTAGTGAAAGATCAGCCAAGGCAGCCCCAGGAACAGCGAAAGGGCGGCGACGGTCTCGGGAAGGTGCATCGCCTCATCCCTCCTTGCCGGTGTTGAGCCGGGCCTTGAGGGCTTCGAGCTCGGCGTCGACCTTCTCGGAATTCTTCAGCTCGTTGATCTCTTCCTCGAGGGTCTTGGGCGGGGCGCCGAGCGCCAGCGCGTCGGCGCGGCCCTCGGCGAGATCGGCATGGCGCTCCAGCAGGTCGAAGCGCGAGAAGGCCTCGTCGACCTTGGGGCCGGCATAGACCTCCCGCATCCGCGCTCGCTGATGGGCGCTCTCCAGCCGCGACTGGATCGCATTCTGGCGGGTGCGCGCTTCGCGCAACTTGCCCTGGAGCTTGGCGATGTCCGCCTCGGAGGCGCGCAAGGCATCGTCCAGGATCTCGATCTCGGCCTTGAGGCCATCGGCCATGTCGGTGGCCTTCTGCTTCTCGACCAGAGCCGCCTTCGCGAGGTCCTCGCGGTCCTTGCTCAGCGCCAGCTCCGCTTTCTCCACCCAGCTCTCCTGAAGCCGGTCCAGACGCGAAATCTGGCGACGCATCTCCTTCTGATCCGCAATCACCCGCGCCGCCGAGGCGCGAACCTCGACCAAAGT
>JAQGLF010000257.1 GCA_028293025.1 Alphaproteobacteria bacterium | reverse complement strand
TCGGCTGCCTCGCCATCGGCGCCTCGACCGGTGGGCTCCACGCCATCGGCCAGTTCCTGCAGGCGCTGCCGCGACGGCTCGGCGCCCCGATCCTCGTCACCCAGCACCTGCCGACGACCTTCCTCCCGCTCTTCGCGCGCCAGATGGAGAATTCCTGCGGCCGGCGGGTACGGGTCGCCCAAGACGGGCTGCTCCTGCGCCCGGAGGAGATCCTGCTCGCGCCGGGCGACTTTCACCTCGATCTCGAACAGCATGGCAGCCGGGTGAAGGCCAAGCTCTCCCAGGTGCCGGCGGAGAGCGGTTGCACGCCCTCGGTCGACGCGATGCTGGCCGCGGTCGCCCGCGTCTACGGCAAATCGGGCGTCGGCGTGGTCCTTAGCGGCATGGGCCGCGACGGCCTCGCCGGCGGCCGCCGGCTCGCCGCGGCGGGGGGGCGCATTCTCGTCCAGGACCGCGGCAGTTCGGCCGTCTGGGGCATGCCCGGCGCGCTGGCCACCGCCGGCCTTGCCTGCTGCATCCAGCCTCCCGCCGCGCTGGGGCGCGCGATCGGCGCCTGGGTCGAGGTGCGCGCATGAGCGACGCCGCCGGCGCCGTCCTCGCCGCTTTGCTCGAAGCCCGCACCGGCCAGCATCTGACGATGAGCCGGCGCTGGCGAATCGAAACCGCGCTCCAGTCGCTGCTGCGCGAGCGCGGCTTCGCCTCGCTCGACAGCCTGGTCGCTGCCCTGGTCGGCAAGCATGACGGCGCCCTTGCCGACGACGTCGTCGATGCCCTGCTCAACAACGAGACCTTCTTCTATCGCGACCGCCCGAGCTTCGACCAGTTGCTCGGCCAGGGCCTGGAGCGGATGCGCAAGCTGAGAGCGGGTCAGCGGACCCTGTCGATCTGGTCCGCCGGCTGCTCCAGCGGCCAGGAAGCCTATTCGCTCGCCATCCATTTCGCCGAGCAGAAGGCGCGCTGGGAGGGATGGAAGATCGACATCCTCGGCACCGACGTCTCCCGCGGCGCGATCGAGCGGGCGCGCGGCGGCCTTTACTCGCAATTCGAGATCCAGCGCGGCCTGCCGGTGATGCAGATGATCCGCTGGTTCGAGGAATATCCGGCCGCCTCATGGCGGGTCGTGCCGGCGATCCGCGGCGCCGTCCGTTTCCACGTCCACAATGTGCTCGGCCCCCCGCCCTGTCCCGGCGCCGTGGACGTCATCCTCTGCCGTAACGTCCTCCTCTATTTCTCACCGCAGATGCGCCGCGCCGCCTTCGAAAGGCTGGCCGAAGCGGGGCGGGAGGATTCGATCCTCATGCTCGGCGCCGGCGAGACCGTCTCCGGCCACAGCCAACGCTTCGTCCAGGACCCCGAGTGCCGCGGGCTCTACCTCCGCTCCGGCGCGGCCAGGGTCCGCGGCGAAGAGGGAAGGCTCCGCGCCGCCTCTTGACGCGGCCGGCTTTTTGGGTCCCGGTGCGCCGATGAGCGAGATCATCGACGCCCCGTCGCCCAATTTCGACGAGCGCGCGCAGCCGGTCAGCATGCTCGTCCTTCATTATACGGGCATGCCCGATGCGGCCGGCGCGATCGCGCGCCTGCGCGCGCCGGAGGCCAAGGTCTCGGCCCATTATGTCGTCGCCGAGGACGGCCAGATCCTCCGCCTCGTGCCGGAGGAGAAAAGGGCCTGGCATGCCGGCCGCTCCTCCTGGCGCGGCATCCAGGACATCAATTCGGCCAGCATCGGCATCGAGATCGTCAATCCCGGCCACGAATTCGGCTACCGCCCCTTCCCGGAGGAGCAGATGGACGCTCTGGTGCCGCTCGTCGCCGACATCGTCCGGCGGCACCGGATCCTTCCCGGCTATGTCGTCGGCCATTCGGACATCGCGCCGGCGCGCAAGGAGGATCCGGGCGAGTTGTTCGACTGGGCGCGGCTGGCGAAGCTCGGCCTCGCCGTCGAGCGGCCGACGAAGAAATTGATCGACCCGCTGTGGACGGACGGCGGCTTCCTGCTCGCGCTCGAACGGTTCGGCTACGACGTCACCAAGCCCAGGCTCGCGGTCACCGCCTTCCAGCGCCGCTTCCGCCCCGAGCATCTCGACGGCATCATCGACGGCGAATCCCGGGCGATCCTGCTCGGCCTGCTCTTGGATCGGCGCGCCGCACCCGCTACATGAGCCCGGCCAGAGGATCGGGCGGCCGCGTTTCACGCTTGCGTGAAGCGAGGAAAGTCCGGGCTCCACGCAGCAACGGTGCCGGGTAACGCCCGGCGGGCCGGGAATTTTTCCGGCTCAGGGAAAGTGCCACAGAAAGCAGGTCGCACAGGCTTCGGCCCTGCGACGTTGAAAGGGTGCGGTAAGAGCGCACCGCGGTCCCGGCAACGGCGGCCGGCACGGCAAACCCCACCGGGAGCAAGACCGAATAGGGACGGCGGCCTGCTGCGGCCGATGCCGTCCGGGTTGGTTGCTGGAGGGGCGGAGCAATCCGTCCCCTAGAGGAATGGTCGCCCAGGCGGGTTTGCGCCCGCTGGACAGAACCCGGCTTACAGATCCTCTGGCATTACCGCTTTCACGGCGGCTAGGAAGGGACGGATGACTCGGCACACGCGCTCGAACGACTGGGGATTTCCGCGCTGGCGGGGCTATGGCAGCACGCGCCAGGCGACGCAGGTCCGGCTCTGCGACCGCGACGGCTGCGACCGGCCCGGCGCGCATCCCGCGCCCAAGTCGCCCCACAGTCCCGACCGCTGGTATTTCTGCGAGACCCATGCCGCGGAATATAACCGCCGCTGGAATTATTTCGAAGGCCTCACCGCCGAGGACGCCGCCGCCCGCGAGGCGGAAGAGAAGAGAGGCGCCGACGGCTATCGCCAGGCCGGCCATTATGCCTGGGGCGGTCCGGGCGACGGCAGCCGCTCGCGCGAGGAGATGCGCGCCCTGGACGTGCTCGAAGTGGAGATCGACGCCGGCTTCGAGCAGATCAAGGCCGCCTATCGCCGCCTCGCCAAGGCCAACCATCCCGACGCCGCCCCCGGCGATGCCGAGGCGGCCGGCCGTTTCCAGGCCGTGCAGGCGGCTTATGAGGTGCTGCGCAAGGCCGAGGAACGGCGCAGCGCCAAGGCTTAGGACGTATCGACGCTCAGCAGGCCGCGGAAGTGCGCGGCGGCTTCTCGTCCTCCCTGCGAGCGAAGCTTGTGGGGAGGGGGACCGCACGAAGTGCGGTGGAGGGGCTTGGCGGCGCCGTCGGCCCCTCCACCATGCTTCGCATGGTCCCCCTCCCCATGCGCGCTTGGCGCGCAGGGAGGACTCGCCGCCTAACCCTGATCGGTGAACATGAAGGTGCCGGTGACGTGCGCCACCGGATCCTCCGCATCACCGTCATGGGCGATGCCGCGAACGAAGCCGACGCTTTTCGTCGCGCGATAGCAGATGCCGCGGCCGACGATCCGTCTTCCCGGCACTGCCGGCCGCAGATAGTCGACCCGCATGTCGAGCGTCGCCTGGTGGCGGAAGCGGCCGAGCTTGACCCAGATCGCCATGCTGGTCGCCATGTCCATCAGGCTGATGATCGGCCCCGAAGCGATCACGCCCGTCTCGACCACGCCGACCAGCTTCTCGCGATAGTCGAGGCCGAGCTCGACCCAGTCCTCGCCATGGCCGACATAGAGGATGCCGAGCGCGCCGCCATGGCCGACGCGGCTCGCATAATCGGTGAACCGCTTCGGATCGAAGGCGACTGGAGGGGCGTCGCCGCTCATGCCAGCCGCACCGCCGTCTCGCGCACCAGGGCGATCATGTTCGGAATGCCTTGGGTGCGGTTCGAGCTGAGCTGGTTGCCGAGGTCGAAGGGGGCGAGGGCGCCTTCGATGTCGGCCACCAGGATCTCATCGGGCGTCCGGTCCTGCACGGCGAGCAGCACTAGGGCCACGATCCCCTTGGTGATCGCCGCATTGCTGTCGGCCAGGAAATGGAGCCTGCCGTCCTTGCGCGGCACCGGATAGAGCCAGACCGAGGCGGAGCAGCCGCGCACCAGGGTCGCATCGGTCTTGAGCGCATCGGGCATCGGCTCGAGCGCCCGGCCGAGATCGATCAGCAGCCGGTAACGGTCGTCGGCGTCGAGCAGCTCGTAATCGGCATGGACGTTGGCGAGGGAAGGATCGGACATGGCGCTCCGCTACCAGAGCGGGAGAAGCGCGGGAACCGCCCGCGTCGAGGTTCAGGGATCGATCCCGCTGGCAAGGGCTTCGAGACGCCGCACCCGCCGCTTCAGCTCGCCGAGATCGGTGCGCACGGCGGCGGGCGCGCTCCGGGAGATTTCGGTCCGCTTCAGCTCCAGCCATTGCCGCCAGGCGCGCAGGCCGGCGGCGCTGACCAGGCCGAGGCCGAGCGTCAGCGAAGCGGCATAGGGCAAGGATGAGGCCGGATCGAACATCTCAGCGGTCCCTCAGCTGCTCGATCTCGCGTTCGAGCGCGCTGTCCTTGTCGGTGGCGATCCGCTCCAGAACCTGGATCCGCTCTTTGAGCGTCCTCACTTCCTCGCGCACCCGCACCGTCTCCGGATCCGCGCCGAGCTTGCGGACCGAATATTTGTAACGCGCCTTGATGATGCTGGCGATCATCACCACGATGACGATGCCGAGAATAAATTCATATTGATTCATCGGTTTCCTCCCTCGGAACGCCGCTTCAGTTCACGCGATCGTCGCGCAGCCGGTCGATCTCGTCCGCCACCGCGATCCCTTTGTCGGTGACGATCCGCTCGAGCACGCGGACGCGCTGCTCCAGCTTTTCGTTATGGGCGGCATATTGCGCGGCTTTCTCCGCGACCATCTTCGCCTCGAGCTCCATCTGGCGCTCCTTGAGGGCGAACCAGGGCTTCCCGAGAGTGCCGGCGAGGATGGCGACGATCGGGATCGACAAGGCGAAGATCGGGATCAGCAGGGCTATATTCACGCGTTTTCTCCGGTTCAGTTCTTCGGCAGCCGCAGGGCGTCGATTTCCTGCGTCAGCCTGTGGCTGTCGTCGGTGACGATCCGCTCGACGGTCGCCAGCCGGTCCTTGATCGCGCCGAGCTCGGCACGCAGCTGGGCGTTCTCGGTGCTGAGCAGCTTCACCCGTTCGATCGTCTCGTCGGACGATTTGGGATAGATGGCCTGACCCCAGGCACCGTCGAGCGGATAGCCGTGCTTGATCCTGAGCCAGGTGGTAAGCACCCAGCCGCCGATGCCGAGCGTGCCCATCATCATCACGAACGGGGCGAGCTGGTTGAAGCTGATATCCATCCTGTTCTTCCTTCCTGTCGGCCTGCCGGTCAGCGCAGGTTTTCGATCTCGCGGGCGGTGCGCTCGGCGGGATCGGTCGCGATCCGCTCGAGCACGGCAAGCCTCTGCTCGAGCTTTGCGACCTGTCCTTTGAGGTCGTGATTCTCTTCGCAGACCGCGTCCATCCGGCGCTTGGACGGAGCCTCGTCGCCCTCATCCTCGATCGGATAGCCGTGGCGTGCGCGGATCCAGTTGTTGGCGACCCAACCGAAGGTCGAGATCGCCGAGCCGAGGATCAGGAAAGCCCAAATGTTCATAATCTTACCCCCCGTTGCTCATAGGTCAGCGCAGCTGGTCGATCTCGCGGGCGAGCCGGCTGTTCGAGCTCGTCACATAGGTTTCGACATCGGCCAGCCGCCGGTCGATGTCGCGGAAGCGCGAGCGCACGTCGCGGACGGTGCGGGCCGGCGAAGCGCGCACACCCTGCCAGAATTTCGCCTGCTCCGGCGTCTCATGGGCCAGCTCGCGCGGCTTCACCGGGGCGATCCAGGCTGCGACCCAATAAGCGATCAGGGTCCAGGGGAAGCCGCCGACGAAGGTGAGCACCACCAGGCCGATGCGGATGATCGAGACGTCGATCCCGGTATAATCGGCGATCCCGGCGCAGACGCCCTTCCACTTCCGGTTCTGCTTATCGAGGTAGAATTTGGTGTGGCGGGGAGTCATCTCTCGATCCTCCGGGGCTGATTGGTCGTGGCGAGGCTTTCGAGGCCGGCTGCCGCGGGATCGCAGGCGAGCGCGCGCCAGTTCGGATTCTCGGCGGTCATGATCCGCTCGATCGAGCACATCCGTTCGTCGAGCCGCCGGGCGAGATCGTTCAGCTCGTCGAGCAGTTTCTCGTCCTCGCCGGTCAGGGTCGCCGCCTTTTTCCACTGGGTCACATAATGGAAGATCAGCCACGGCAGGCCGATGAACAGCATGCCGACGATGGCGACGGGAATGAAGACAGCTTCCATCGCCTCATCCCTCCTTGCCGGTGTTGAGTCGGGCCTTGAGGGCTTCGAGCTCGGCGTCGACCTTCTCGGAATTCTTCAGCTCGTTGATCTCTTCCTCGAGGGTCTTGGGCGGGGCGCCGAGCGCCAGCGCGTCGGCGCGGCCCTCGGCAAGATCGGCATGGCGCTCGAGCAGGTCGAAGCGCGAGAAGGCCTCGTCGACCTTGGGGCCGGCATAGACCTCCCGCATCCGTGCCCGCTGATGGGCGCTTTCCAGCCGCGACTGGATCGCATTCTGGCGGGTGCGCGCTTCGCGCAACTTGCCCTGGAGCTTGGCGATGTCCGCCTCCGAAGCGCGCAGGGCGTCGTCTAGGATCTCGATCTCGGCCTTCAGGCTATCGGCCATGTCGGTGGCCTTCTGCGTCTCGACCAGGGCCGCCTTCGCCAGAGCCTCGCGGTCCGTGCTCAGCGCCAGCTCCGCTTTCTCCACCCAGCTCTCCTGAAGCCGGTCCAGACGCGAAATCTGGCGACGCATCTCCTTCTGATCCGCAATCACCCGCGCCGCCGAGGCGCGAACCTCGACCAAAGT
>JAQGLF010000189.1 GCA_028293025.1 Alphaproteobacteria bacterium | reverse complement strand
TCGCCGGCCAGGACGAGCGTCGCCTGCCGCTGGGCGCCGGGCCGCTCGAAGCGGAGCTCGCCGCCGCCGGCTTCGACGATCCCGTCGCGGTGCGCCTGCGCATCGAGGGCTGGCGCGGCGGCAAGCCGCGCTCGCTGCGCAGCGCAGCGGCGCAAGAGGCGTTCGAAGCGATGCTTCCCGTCCTGATCGACGCCTTCGGCCAGGCGCCGGACCCGATGCGGGCGATCAACCGCTTCGACGACATCGTCCAGAGGCTGCCGACGGGGGTCAATTTCTACCGGCTGCTGGAAGCGCGGCCCGCGCTTGCCGGCCAGGTCGCGGCCATCCTCAGCCACGCTCCGGCGCTCGCCGAGCAGGTCGCCCGCCGGCCGGCTTTGCTCGACGGCCTGATCGACGCCCGCGCCTTCGCGGCGCCGCCGTCCGTCGCCGAGCTGGCCGCCGAATTCCGCCGCTCGGACCGCGCCGGGGAGGATTACCAGCTGGTCCTCGACCGCGTCCGCCGGCACGTCAACGAGCGCCGCTTCGCCCTCGGCGTCCAGCTGATCGTCGCCCGCACCGATCCGATCGAAGCGGCGGAGGGCTATTCCCGGATCGCCGAGGCGGCGATCGCCGTGCTCGTCGCCGCCGCCGTTGCCGAGTTCGAGCACAAGCACGGCAAGGTGCCGGGCTCGGAGCTCCTCATCCTCGGCCTCGGCCGGCTCGGCGGCGAGGCGCTGACCCACGCTTCCGACCTCGACCTCGTCTCACTGTTCAGCGGCACCCACGATGCCGAATCGGACGGGCCGAAGCCGCTTCGCGCGACCGATTATTTCAATCGCCTCGCGCCGCGCATCACCGCCGCTTTGAGCGTCTCCACCGCGGCCGGGCCGCTCTACCAGGTCGACACGCGCCTGAGGCCGTCCGGCACCGACGGCATGCTCGCCGTCTCGGTCGAGAGCTTCGAGCGCTATCAGAGGGAGCGCGCCTGGACCTGGGAGCATCTGGCATTGCTGCGCGCCCGCCCCGTTTACGGTTCGGCCGGCGCGAAGGCCGCGCTGGCGGAAGCGGTGCGCGGCGCGCTGCTCCAGCCGCGCGATCCGCGCCGGCTGGTCGCCGACGCCGTACGGATGCGGTCCGACATCGCCCTCCACAAGCCGGCGCTGGGACCGTTCGACATCAAGCGCGGGCCCGGCGGCCTGATCGACCTCGAATTCGCGGTCCATGTCCTCCAGCTGAAGACCGGCATCGGCCTTCATCCGCACCTCGAGGACGCGATCGCCGATCTTGCGGGTGCCGGGCTCGTGCCGGCCGATGCGGATGGGGCGCTGCGGCTCCTCACCCGGATGCTGGTGATGTTCCGTCTCGTCTCGCCGGAATCGGAGGCGCCGCCGCCGGCGACGCGGCCGCTGGTCGCCGCCGCCTGCGGCCATGGTGATTGGGACAGCCTGCTTGCGGCGCACGACGCGGCGCGGCAGAGGGTGAGCGCGCTCTGGCGGAGTGTCGCGGCCGACGAAGGAGAATGAGATGGTGAAGGAAGGCGATCCGGTCCCCGACGTCAGGCTGGAGGGCGCCGAGGGCAAGCCGGTCAGCCCGGCGGACTTCAAGGGGCAGAAGCTCGTCGTCTATTTCTACCCGAAGGACGATACGTCCGGCTGCACGTCGGAGGCGAAGGCGTTCACCGCGCTCGCCGACGAATTCCGCAATGCCGGCACCTGGATCCTCGGCGTGTCGAAGGATAACGCGAAGAGCCACGCCAAATTCACCGCCAAATACGATCTGAAGGTGCCGCTCGCCAGCGATCCCGACGGCTCGGTCTGCGAGGCGTTCGGCACCTGGGTCGAGAAATCGATGTACGGCCGCAAATATATGGGCATCGAGCGCGCCACCTTTCTCGTCGATCGCGACGGAGTGGTGAAGAGGGTGTGGCGCAAGGTGAAGGTGGCCGGCCATGCCGAGGACGTCCTCGCGGCGGCGCGCGAGCTGCCATAGGCATTCGGCATTTCCCGCCGACAGAGCACTAAGTGAGCGGAGGAATGGCGCCTTCGTCGCCCCTGACCGTCGCACAGGCATGCCGCTCCGTGCTGCTGGCTGCGGAGCCTCTCGCCAAGGTCCGCGCGGCGCGATCGGCGGCGCGGGCGTGGCGGCTGGGGCGGCTGTCCCACGCGTTCGATGTCGTCATGCCGGATCGTCCGGCGCGACCGGCCGAGCCTTTGCTGCTGCCGCCGTCGCAAATGCCGAAGCGGGGGAAGGGGGGCTCGGACCGCGGTCGGGTCGCGATGCTGCACGCGCTCGCGCATATCGAATTCGGGGCGATCGACCTCGCCTTCGATATGGCGGGGCGCTTCGGCGCTTCCTTCCCGCCCGCTTTCGTGACGGACTGGCTTGCGGTCGGCGCCGACGAGGCGATGCATTTCGCTTTGCTCGACCGGCGGCTGCGCGCGCTGAGCGCCTTCTACGGCGCGCTTCCGGCCCATGACGGTCTTTGGGAAGCCGCCGCGGAGACGGCGGCCGATCCGCTGGCGCGGCTCGCCATCGTCCCTTTGGTGCTGGAGGCGCGCGGTCTCGACGTGACTCCGGCGACGGTGGAGCGTTTCCGCGCCGCCGGCGACGGGCGTTCGGCGGCGATCCTGTCGCGCATCTATCGCGACGAGATCCGCCACGTCGCCGCCGGCTCGCACTGGTTCAAATTCGCTTGTGAAGCGCGGAGAATCGCGCCTGTTTCGGAATGGCAACGACTGGTCCGCCGCCATTATCGGGGCATGCTTAAGCCGCCGTTCAACGCTTCAGCCCGCGACGAAGCCGGTCTGTCCCGGGAATGGTACGCCGCCCTTGCGGCTTCATAAGATGTTTAACACTCTCCGGCCCAACACGTCGCGGAGGGGGCAACTCCTGACGTTTTCGACGGGCGGTGATGCCCTTAATTTTTGACCGGCCCATGTGGAAACATGGCCGGGCCGTTTCAGGACGGCGAGCTTGGGGACGAGATTGTGCTGACCAACACGATGAACGCCGGGATGGGGAAGACGTTCCGCAAGATGTTCAGGTCGCGCGATATTTTCCTTCATGATGGCGTTTCCCTGCGGCGCGTCCGGATCGGTTCCGGCATCCAGCTCGCGGCCGCGGTTGCTTTCGTCGTCATCCTGTTCTGGTCCGTCTTCGCCGCCACCCAGCTCGCCGCCGGGACGACCGCCCCGTCGCCGGCCGATGTCAGCCGCATGGAGCGCGAGGTGAAGGCGATGCAGGCCGACGTCGCCGCGATCAAGCTCGCCGCCCAGCAGCGTTACCAGCTCACCGCGCAGGAGGTTCGCTCGCTCGGCCTCGATCCGCGCCGCATGCAGGCCGCGACCGGCGTCGGCGGCCCCTATGAGCCGGTCGACACCGCCAGCACCGCCGACCCGAATTTCAAGGCCCTGTTCATGAGCTGGAAGAAGCTCGAATCCCTCGAGCAGGGTACCGTCGCCATCCCGTCCGCGCTGCCGGTGCAGGGCACCAACTTCACTTCCGGCTTCGGCGTCCGCTCCGATCCCTTCCGCGGCCGCGCCGCCATGCATCCGGGCGTCGACATGGCCGGCCCGGCCGGGTCGCCGATCTACGCCACCGCCGACGGCGTCGTCGACCGTGCCGAATGGAATACCGGCGGCTACGGCAATCTGGTCGAGATCGACCACGGCCACGGCATCCAGACCCGCTACGGCCATCTCACCCGCTACATCGTCAGCGCCGGCGAGCATGTGAAGCGCGGCCAGCTCATCGCCTATATGGGCTCGACCGGCCGTTCGACCGGCAGCCACCTCCATTACGAGGTGCGGCTCGACGGCAAGGCCGTGAACCCGATCCCCTTCATGCAATCGTCCGACTTCCTGCAGTCGGTCCAGCGCCGCGCCGCCGCCGCCACCGCCATCGCGGTCGGCGGCCCGGAGGTCGAGACCGCCGACTGATCGAACCTTTTCGGAGAGAGAGAAGCCAAAAAAAAAGGCAAAGGCCGCCCCTGTTTCGGGCGGCCTTTTTTTGTGCAATGCCGTCATCCCGGCCCTTCGTCGCCGCCCGCGGCGACGCTCAGGATAAACCGCGGGGAGCCGCGGGCCGGGATCTCAGCGAGGATGAGCTCTGCAATTGTGCCGGGCGCGGCGTTTGCGCGGTGCGAACTTACCCTGGGATCCCGGCCTCCGCCGGGATGACGTGGGGGAGGGGAGGCCTTACCGCCCCTTTTTTTGCCGATGCTGGTCGAGGTCGAGGACCATGTTCGCCTCGCCTTCGGGAAGCAGGCCCAGGCGGCGGGCGACTTCCTGATAGGCTTCGGCCTCGCCGCCGAGGTCGCGGCGAAAGCGGTCCTTGTCGAGCTTCTCGTTGGTGGTCATGTCCCAGAGGCGGCAGCCGTCCGGGCTGATCTCGTCGGCGAGGATGACGCGGGCATAATCGTTTTCCCACAGCCGTCCGAATTCGAGCTTGAAATCGACCAGGCGGATGTGGATCGCCGCGAACAGGCCGCAGAGGAAATCGTTCACGCGCACCGCCATGTCGGCGATGTCGTTCATCTCCTCCTGGCTGGCCCAGCCGAAGCAGGCGATATGCTCGTCGGCGATCATCGGGTCGCCGAGCGCGTCGTCCTTGTAATAATATTCGATGAT
>JAQGLF010000168.1 GCA_028293025.1 Alphaproteobacteria bacterium | reverse complement strand
GAGGACGACGCCGAACTCGTCACCGCCGATGCGAGCGACGGTGTCGCACTCCCTGACGGCCGCCGTGAGCCGGACCGCAGCCGCCTGGAGCAGGGCGTCGCCTCCGGCGTGGCCGTAGGTGTCGTTGACCGCCTTGAAGCCGTCGAGGTCGATGCAGAGCACCGCCACCGGCTCCCCGCTTTCGCCAGCCTTCTCGACGATCTGCGCGAGATGGTCGGTGAAGACGGCGCGGTTGGGAAGGCCGGTCAGCATGTCGTGGAAGGCGAGATGGGCGATGCGGGCCGCGGCTTCCTTGCGTTCGGAAATGTCCCGAATCGCGAGGATCCGCATCTCGGCGCCCCGCCAGGCGAGCGGCCGCAACAGCAATTCGATGTCGCGGCTCTCGCCATCGGCGCGCCGCAACAGGCATTCGGTGGGCGCGGCGTCCGCTGCCGAGGGAAGGCCCTGCAGGTTCACTTCGAACAGCAGGTCGCCGATCCTCGGCGGCACTTCGGCCAGGTCGTCATAGCCGGCGAGGCGAAGGAAGCTGCGATTCGCGTCGACGATCCTGTCGCCGTCGATCACCACCAGCCCTTCGACCGCGGCGTCCGCGAAGGTGCGCAGCCGCCGCGCTTCCTCGGCGGCGTTATGGGCGAGCTTGCGGTCGAACAGCACCATCATGAAGCCGATGGCGAGGATGACGAGCGCCATCAGGACGACGCCGATGGTGAGCGTGTGGGGGTCGATCGCCGCCCGCGGCACGTCGAAGCGCGGATCGGGATAGATGGACGCCGCGGCCATGGCGGTGAAGTGCATGCCGCAAATCGCGAGCGTGAACAGCAGCGCCGGCCGCCAGGGAATTGCGTGCGGCCGGCGGCGGTGCTCGGCGAGCGCGGCGGCGCTGAGGCCGACGCCGAGCAGGATCGAGACGGCGACGAGCGTCCCGTCCCAGACGAAGCGGCCGGGCAGCTTCACCGCCGCCATGCCGAGATAGTGCATGATGCTGATGCCGGCGCCGACCCCCGCGCCGCCGAGCAGGGTCGGCCACAGCCTTCCGCCGAGCGCCGCCCACCATCCGCCGCCGGTGATCAGCACCGCCGCGGCGATCGAGAGCAGGGTCAGCCAGAGGTCGTAGCCGACCGGCAGATGCGGCTGATAAGCGAGCATGGCGACGAAATGGGTTGCCCAGATGCCGGTGCCGGCGACGAAGCCGGCGAGGCCGACCCAGGCGAGCCGCCGCGCCGTCGCCCGCCGCGCCTGCTCGAAGATCGAGAATGCGGTGAATGCGGCGAGCAGGCAGATCGCGGCGGCGACCAGCACCAGCCGGAAGTCGTGCTCCCCCGTTATGCAGGAATAGACCCGCAGCATTTTCCCTCCCAAGCTCGTCGCCGGCTCTGCGCCATCGAGGTGAAAATGGAGTTAATCCTGAGCGGCGCGGGGAGCTCGTCGAGGGGCGGGGCATTGCCAGTTTCGATCCACCGCAGACATTCGGCAGAGGGCAGCTATGCGCCAAAGCCGGACGTTCGCGGATGCGGACGAGCTCGCCGGAAGCGGACGTTCGATCAAGCTGGCGAACTACGTCTGCTTACGACCCATTGCGGACACTGCTGGGACTAGCGCGGCACCGCCGGCGGCTTGGCGCAGAGGCTAGCAGGACGCTCGAACCCTGTGAGAGGGCCTTCGTCGCAGTGGGGATTACCCCAACCGACATTCACCAAGTCTCGGTATTTCAAAGTTTCGGTGCTGAAAAACCTTTCGAGCGCCTCCAGTTCTGACGAAACGCTGTCGAGCCTGATTCGCGCCGCATCGACATCCTGCCCTCTCCCATTTTGGACGAGATCGAGCAGGAAGTCTTTCTGCCTGCGGAGCGCCTCCCGAAGGTTTCGACAGACCGTCAGAGCGTTGTTCATCGCGAGCGTCGCTTTTTGCCACTCAGGAGAATGGCGAGCCGTTCCCAGTGCATCTACGTAGCGCCCGTTGCTGTTGGTCCGCGCGTAACCGCATCGCTTGAACTCCTGAGACACCTGCGCGCCGATAGAGCCAGCTGCCGCATTGGCCTTCCGTGAGAAGGGCGGAGGCGCTGGAGGCGCTGGAGGAAGTACCGTTATGAGCGTCGGTTGCCTGGTCGCTATGACGAAGTGCTTCGGCTTAGCGGCCACGGCCGCACTCGGTGCCAACAGAACAATGAGCAGAGCAAATATCATCGCTGTGAACGCTAGTGCCCCAAATGTCCGCTTTCCACCCTTTCCGGCCATTCGCGCCAGCCGAACGGTGCCAGGCACCGAACGCCTCAAATGGGTGGAAAGCGGACATCGCGCCGCTGGACCACCGACAGCTATTTCCGGAGCTTGTTAGCAATGCCGTCTGCTCTATGGCTCATAAAGCGGGAGGGGTAAGCATGAAGCTGCTCGGTGTCTTGGTGTTCTTGGTGCTCGCCATCCTCGCTATGCGAGGCGCGCGCTGGGCCTATGCCGGGTTCGTGATGTTGATCCTGCTCTATTTTCCCGCGAGCACAGGGTTTCGCGTGGATCCCAAGCCCTGCGAGCTGACGTTCAATCTCCCGCTCGGCGTTCAGTCGCTGAGCAACTATCCGCACATCATCCTATTCTCGTTCTTCTTCCTGGTGACGACGAGGCAGCTGCGGCTGTCCCGCTGGCGGCGGTTCGGATGGTCGATCGGACTGACGATGGCGATGGGCGCCGCGGTGGAGATTGCAGAGGGCCTCAGCGGCAAGCATCACTGCAAGACGGTCGATCTCATTCCAGACTTCATGGGTGCCTTGCTTGGTTTGATGGTCGTAGTTCTGGGTGGAACGATAGCAAGCGCTAAGCTCAGTCGTCGCAACGGCGACAACGGCCCCATTAGAGGAAACCAGACAGTCGATTGAACGTCCGCTTTGGGTCGAAAGCGGACGTCGGCAGCGCCAAGGGCTCGAGGTCCGCTTCTCCCCTCGGCGGCCGAAAAGCGGACCGTCGGCTTCCGGCCAGAAGCAGCCATTCGCGCTCTCGGCAGGGTCCACTTTCCACCAAGCGAGCGCTGCACTCCCGGCGCCGCCGCGACGGCTTCAGCTCCGTTCGCGCACGCTTGCGAAAGTCGCCTTCGGCCATTCCTGCCGGTAGCGGCCGAGCTCCCATTCGTTGCGGATGAGGAGGATTGGGGCGCCGTCGACATCCTCGGCGGCGGCGCCGCGATTGGCGGCGAGCAGCCGCTTGAGCTCTTCCGGCGGCGCGTCGACCCAGCGGGCGATCTCCCAGGGCGAGGCCTCGAAGCCGAGCTTGAGGCCGTATTCCGCCTCCATCCGGGTAGCGAGCACGTCAAGCTGGAGCGCGCCGACGACGCCGACGATCCAGGTCGAGCCGATCGCCGGCTTGAAGATGCGGATCACGCCTTCCTCGGCGAGATCCTCCAGCCCCTTGCGCATCTGCTTCGACTTCATCGGATCGTCGAGCCGGATGCGGCGGAGGATCTCGGGCGCGAAATCGGGCAGGCCGGTGAAGGCGACGTCGCCCCGCTCGCTCAAGGTATCGCCGACCCTCAGGGTGCCGTGATTGGGGATGCCGACGATGTCGCCGGGGCGTGCGAGCTCGGCCTGCTCGCGGTCGCGGGCGAAGACAGTGATCGGGTTCTGGATCGTTACCGTCTTGCCGAGGCGCGGATTGGTCAGCTTCATGCCGCGCTTCAGGGTTCCAGAGCAGATCCGCATGAAGGCGATCCGGTCGCGATGGTTCGGGTCCATGTTCGCCTGGACCTTGAAGATGAAGCCCGAG
>JAQGLF010000092.1 GCA_028293025.1 Alphaproteobacteria bacterium | reverse complement strand
GTCGACGGCCGAGGGGAAGCAGTGGACGTTCGGGTTCCGGTCGCGCTTCGACTCGTAGAGCGAGCGGCCCCCCGTGAAGACGACGTCGGCCCGTTCCAGGAGCCGTGTTTCGGCCTCGATCAGCCCCTTCGGGGCGCCGGCGAAGTTGGCCAGCTCGTCCATGCAATCGTAGACGGTGCAGGCCGACGGCACCTGCCGCGAGAAAGGCAGCATCATCGGCGTGTAATACCAACGGATGAACGGCCCCTGCTCGCCGGCGAGGAAAGCGTCGAGCAGGGTCTTCAGCGTCGTTTCACGCTCGTCCTCGCTCAGCCCTTCCGGAAGCGAGGGGGTGACGATGACGACGCCGGTCTCGGCGCAGGTCCTGACGCCGAGCGCAGGCTCGCATTCGGGGAGCGCGGCTTCCGGCTCTTCCCAGAAGATCACCCGGCGCGCTTCGGCGAAGCGGCTCATCAAATGCTGAGGCCGTTGAAAGACGAAGTTCCACCGCAGATGGGAGAAGCAAATCAAAGTGTGATCGTCGGTCTGGCGCGCGGCTTGGCTCTGCCCCAGACTTGAGGCGGTGGACAGCTTGATCAACGGAATTCCCTCTGACTTGAAGTACTTCCGGCATAACGTGCCCGAGCATGGGAAAGTTCCGCAGTGCAGCAATGAAGTGGCTGATCCAGATCAGCTTTGAGCTGGGTTGTTTCGGATACGGTCCGATTTTTGTCAGCTGTCCAGCGACGCCTTCAATTCATCGAGCCACGGGCCGGCCGTGCCGTCGGCCGGCGCCCGCCAGTCGCCGCGGGGGCTGAGGCTGCCGCCGGACGAGACCTTGGGCGAATTGGGGCTGGCGGTCCGCTTGAACTGGCTGATCTGGAAGAAGCGGTAGAGGAACACCTCCAGCCATTTGCGGATCGTCGGCAGATCGTAGCTGCGCTTGAGCGCCTCGGGATAGCCGGCCGGCCACAGCCCTGCCGATGCGTCCTTCCATGCCTGCCAGGCGAGGAAGGCGACCTTGGAGGGCTTCTGGCCGGAGCGCAGGATGTGGAAGAGGAAGAAATCGTGCAGCTCGTAGGGGCCGATCCGGTCCTCGGTCGACTGCATCCCGGCCTCGTCGTCCGCCGGCACCAATTCGGGCGAGATCCTGGTGGCGAGGATCGCCTCGAGGATGCGATTCGTCTCCGCTTCGAACTGACCCGTCTTCACCGCCCAGCGGATCAGATACTGGATCAGGGTCTTGGGCACGCCGGCATTGACCGCATAATGGCTCATCTGGTCGCCGACCCCGTAGGTCGACCAGCCGAGGGCGATCTCGCTGAGGTCGCCCGTGCCGACGACGAAGCCGCGCCGCTGGTTGGCGAGGCGGAACAGATAGTCGGTGCGGAGGCCCGCCTGAACATTCTCGAACGTCACATCATAGGCAGGCTTACCGGCCGCGAACGGGTGCCGCATATCCTTCAGCATCTGTTCGGCGGCGGGGCGGATGTCGATCTCCTCGCCGACAATCCCCAAGGCCTTCATCAGCGCCCAGGCGTTCGATTTGGTCGTCTCGCCGGTGGCGAAGCCGGGCATGGTGAAGCCGAGGATCGTCGCGCGCGGCAGCTTCAGCAGGTCGCACATCTTGGCGGCGACGATCAGGGCATGGGTCGAATCGAGCCCGCCCGAGACGCCAATGACGAGCTTGTCGCCGCTCGTCGTCATGAAGCGCTTGGCAAGGCCCTGCACCTGGATGTTGAACGCTTCGTAGCAATCCTGATCGAGCTGCTCGACGCGGTTCGGCACGAAAGGGAAGCGGCGCAGGCGGCGCTCGAAGCCGATATCCTTCATCGCCGGCGCGTGGCGGAAAGGAATGCGGCGGACGCCCTTTTCGGGATGGCCGGCGGCGACCGCATTGTCGTTGAAGGTCGGCATCCGCATCCGCTCGAGCCGCAGGCGCTGGACGTCGACGTCGGCGACGCACAGCTCGGGCGCCATGTCGAAGCGGTTGGATTCCGCCAGCAGCTCGCCGATCTCGTAGATCGCGCTCTGACCGTCCCAGGCGAGGTCGGTGGTGCTCTCGCCCGGCCCGGTGGCGGCATAGGCATAAGCGGCGCAGCAGCGGCTCGACTGGGAGGCGCAGAGCAATTTGCGCTCATCCGCCTTGCCGATGGTGATGTTGGAGGCGGAGAGGTTGCAGAGGATCAAGGCCCCGGCGAGCGCGCCGCGGGTCGAGGGCGGCTGCGGCGCCCAATAATCCTCGCAAATCTCGACGTGGAAGATGAAGTCGTCGAGGTCCTCGGCGGCGAAGACGAGGTCGGCGCCGAACGGCACCGTCTCGCCGTCGACGGCGATCTCGATGCCTTCGAGGCCGATGCCGGAGGCGAACCAGCGCTTCTCGTAATATTCGCGGTAATTGGGAAGGAAGCTTTTCGGCACCACGCCGAGGATGCGGCCGCGAGAGAGGATCAGAGCAGTATTGTAGAGCCGGCCGTTGCGGCGCAGCGGCGCGCCGATCACGAAGGCCGGGCCGAGCTTCGCCGTCTCGTCGCGGAAGCGGGCGATTCCCGCCTCGACCGCGTCGAGGAAGGCCTCCTGCAGATGGAGATCGTCGACCGCATAGGAGGAGATGTTGAGCTCGGGGAAGATGACGAGGTCGCAGCTTCGCGAATCCGCGTCCCGCGCCAGCGCGATCGCCTGGTCGACGTTGAAGGCGACGTCGCCCGACGAGCCGGTCGGGCTCGCCGCGGCCACCCGCACGAAGCCGTGGCGGTGGATCGCGTCGAAGGGGATTTTCTTCGTCACGCTCAGAGCATCTCCGTCATCATCGCGACCGCGACCTTCATGCACTTGATCCTCGTAGCACCGCGGCCGCCGGGGCCGAAATGCTCCTCGCGATGGGCGGTCTTCCGGCCCGCCCGGGCGCAGGCAAAATGGACCAGGCCGGGCTCGTCCCCGGCATCGGCGAAGCCGGTGACGGCAAGGGCGATATGGGCGCGGGAGCGGGCGAGCGCGCCCTCGGCCATGGCGATGGCGACCTCCCTGGAGACCGCATCTTTCTCTTCGATGAGGGCCATCGGCACGCCCAGCATCTCGTTCTTGGCTTCGTTCGAGTAAGTGACGAAGCCGCGCTCGAACGGATGGGAGACGCCCGGCACGTCGGTGAGCAAAGAGGCGAGCATGCCGCCGGTGCAGCTCTCCGCCGTGGCGAGGCGGAGGTCGCGTTCGGACGCCTTTTGCAGCAGCCGCCGGGTCGCTTCCTCGGTCTCGTCGGGGAGGACGGGAGAGAAGGTTTCGGTATCATTCATGGCCAAGGAACCGGTCCCTAGCGCCGAATGTTCCAGACCCCAAATGAGGGAGATTCACATGGCGGAAACCAGTCAGGACGCGATCAAGCTGCTCACCCAGGACCATCGCGAGGTCGAGGCGTTGTTCGAGAAGTTCGAGAAAGCGAGCGGCGACGGCGCCAAGGAGAAGCTGGCGCGCCAGATCTGCACCGAGCTCAAGATCCACGCGATGATCGAGGAGGAGATCTTCTATCCGGCCTTGCGCGGCAAGATCGAGGATGACGATCTCGACGAGGCGGTGGTCGAGCATGACGGCGCCAAGGTGCTGATCAACGACATCGAGGCCGGCGAGCCCGACGACAAATATTATGACGCGAAGGTCAAGGTGCTCCAGGAAGAGATCGAGCACCATGTCCGCGAGGAAGAGAAGATGCACGGCAGCATCTTCAGCCAGGCGCGCAAGACGGACGTCGATCTCGACATGCTCGGCGAGCGGATGGCTGCCCGCAAGGCGGAGCTGAAGCAGCGCGCCGAAACCGAGGGGCTCCCCCCGGCCGAGCCCGCGGCCCTCACGGAGGCGTGACGATGAAGAAGGCGGCGCTCCTCGCCGGAGTCGGGGCTGCCTGCGCGGCCGGGCTTGGCTATCTCGCCACGCGGCTGCTGCGCAGCCGCGACCGCCCCGGCCGCGCCGCAATCTCCGGCACGGGAGGCGAGGGCGCGGTCGGCCATTCCGGCGCCGCGCGCTCGGCCGGCCCCGACGCCATGCGCGATCCGCCGAGCGACTGGAACCAGGTGGATCAGGCCTCGGACGAGAGCTTCCCCGCCAGCGACCCGCCCGCGCTCAACCCGCACGTGGATTAGGGTCAAGCGCCAACAACCGATCGGGCTGAGCCCGTCGAAGCCCTCCCTTCCTCTTCTGCCGAAAAGGGAAAGGAGGGCTTCGACAAGCTCAGCCCGAACGGAGGGGGCGATAATTGCAGCATGAGGCTCCGCCTGCACGCCATCTCCATGGCTTGCGCGCGCGCTTCTCCTTCCGCGGCAGCGCTTTAGGCTCTATAGGACGGCCCATGTCGGTTCGTCCGTGGCGCGATATCGCGCGCCGTCCTTCTCGCCAGATCATGGTCGGCAACGTGCCGGTCGGCGGCGGCGCGCCCGTCACCGTCCAGACGATGACCAACACCCTCACCGCCGACGCCAAAGCGACGATCGACCAGATCCGCCGCTGCGAGGAAGCGGGGGCGGACATCGTCCGCGTCTCCTGCCCCGACGAAGCCTCGACCCGGGCGCTGCGGCAGATCGTGCGGGAGGCGCGGGTGCCGATCGTCGCCGACATTCACTTCCACTACAAGCGCGCGCTCGAGGCCGCCGACGCCGGCGCCGCATGCCTTCGCATCAATCCAGGCAATATCGGCTCGGCCGAGCGGGTGCGCGAGGTGGTGAACGCCGCCAAGGCGAATGGCTGCGCGATCCGCATCGGCGTCAATGCCGGCAGCCTCGAACGCGATCTGCTCGAAAAATACGGCGAGCCCTGCCCCGAGGCGCTGGTGGAGAGCGCGCTCGACCATATCCGCATCCTCGAGGACCATGATTTCCGCGACTACAAGGTGGCGGTGAAGGCAAGCGACGTCTTCCTCGCCGTCGCCGCCTATCAGCAGCTCGCCGACGCGGTCGACTGCCCGCTCCACCTCGGCATCACCGAGGCGGGCGGGCTTCGCGGCGGCACCGTCAAGAGCGCGATCGGCATCGGCGCCTTGCTCTGGTACGGGATCGGCGACACGATCCGCGTCTCGCTCTCGGCCGAGCCCGAGGAGGAGGTGCGCGCCGGCTTCGAGATCCTGAAGTCGCTCGGCATCCGCAACCGCGGCGTCCGCGTCGTCTCCTGCCCCTCCTGCGCGCGCCAGGGCTTCGACGTCATCCGCACCGTGCAGACGCTCGAGGAAAGGCTCTCCCATATCCGCACGCCGATGTCGCTGTCGGTGCTGGGCTGCGTCGTCAACGGGCCAGGCGAGGCGCGCGAAACCGATATCGGCATCACCGGCGGCGGCAACGGCAAGCATATGGTCTATCTCTCGGGCGTCACCGACCATCACGTCCGCGACGAGGAGATGGTCGACCATATCGTCCGGCTGGTCGAAGCCAAGGCCGCCGAGATCGAAAGCGCGGAGGGGGCTCTGCCGGCCGCGGCCGAATGAGTCACGATCGCTGCCACGACAAGGGGCACCAGATCGAGCGCATCGCCGATCACAAGGACATCAGGCGCGTCCTCGTCGTCGTGCTGAACCGGCCTCTTAAAAGCGCCCCACCAAGGCGTCATCCTGACGAAAGTCAGGATCCATGAACACGGCAACGCGGATGTCCGCCCGCATTGTTCATGGATCCCGGATCAAGCCCGGGATGACGGTTTCGGAGCGGTAACCGGGATTACGCTTCCTTCACCGTTCTTCGCTAGCCTGAAACGGGCATGGAGAAGTCGTTCCTCTTCGTCGTCGCTCTGGGAGCGACGATCGGGCTGCTGCTGCCGTCGGGCCGCCATGCCGCGCCGTCCGTGCCGCCGGCGGCCGCGTCCAGGCCCGCCGCGCCCGCATCCCCACCCGCCGAATCCGCGCCGATCATGGCGGTGGAAACGAAGCTGGACCGGATGCCGAACGGCCATTTCTACGCCAATGCGGCGGTCAACGGGCAGCCGGTGCGGGTCGTCGTCGACACCGGCGCCAGCACGGTTGCACTGACCGTCGAAGACGCGCAGCGGATCGGCGTGCCCTTCTCGACCAGCGAGTTCAGCGTCATCGGCACCGGCGCTTCCGGGCCGGTGCGCGGCGAGGCGGTGACGCTGGACAGCGTCACCGTCGACGGCAAGGAAGTGCGGGGCGTCCGCGCCGCGGTGCTCGAGGGTCTCGACGTGTCGCTCCTCGGCCAGACCTATCTGTCGCGGATCAGCTCGGTGCAGATGAGCGGCAACACTATGACCCTTCGATAACCGGCCTTATGGCGCGGCACCATGCCGCGCCCCTCCTCCACTCTCGTCCCCTTTGCCGTCGCGACCGCCGGCATCGCGCTCTTTTCGGCGATGGATGCGGTGATGAAGGGCCTGTCGCTGGCGATCGGCGCCTATAATGCGCTGCTGTGGCGGACGCTCGCCGGCGCCTTGTTCGGCGGCGCAATATTCGCGATCCGGCGGATGAAGTGGCCAAGGCAAGCGGCGATGCGGGTCCATCTCGTCCGCGGCATCCTCTCCGTCTTCATGGCGATCCTGTTCTTCTGGGGCCTCGTCCGGGTGCCGCTCGCGCAGGGCGTCGCGCTCGCCTTCATCGCGCCGCTGATTGCCCTCTACCTCGCCGCCGTTTTCCTCCACGAGCAGATCAGCCGCCGCGCGATCTTTGCGTCGCTGCTCGGCCTCGGCGGCGTCGGCGTGATCCTGTCGGGCCAGGCGCAGGCGCATCTCGGCCCGGACGCGCTGCGCGGGTCGCTCGCCATCCTCGCCTCGGCGACTCTCTACGCCTTCAACATCATCCTGATGCGCAAGCAGGCTTTGCTGGCGGGTCCGGTCGAGATCGCTTTCTTCATGAGCGCTCTGATGAGCCTTGGCTTCCTCTGCGCCGCCCCCTGGCTGGCCGAGCTGCCGGCGTCCCGGTATCTGCCGGCGATCGGGGGCGCGGCGGGCCTGGCCTTCGTGTCGCTGATGCTGCTTTCCTGGGCCTATGCGCGGGCCGAGGCGCAGCATCTGGCGCCGGTCGAATATTCGGCCTTCGTCTGGGCGTCCCTGTTCGGCTTCGCCATCTTCCACGAGCCGGTGCGCCCGCTCACCCTCATCGGTGCGGCGATGATCGTCACCGCCTGCCTGATCGCCGCCCGGACCCGCGCCGCACCGCTGGCCGAGGCAGCTCTATGATTGACCCACGCCGCCGCTCAGCACGCTGATCGTGAAGGCGAGCACGCCGAGATTGTAGACGAAGGCGGCAAGGCAGTGGAACGTCACGAAGCGGCGGAAGCGGCGGTTGACGATCGCCACGTCCGAAGTCTGGAAGGTCATGCCGAGCGTGACGCTGAAATAGAGGAAATCGCCGTAATCGGGCTCTTGGGCGCCGTTGAATTCGAGTCCCCCCCGATGGCGCTCGCCGTTGTCCGATCCGTAATAGAGATGGGCGTAATGCAGGGCGAAGACGGTGTTGCTGAACAGCCAGGTGATGGCGAGCGTGCCGACGACAAAGGCGCCGCGAAGATGCGGGGCGCCGCTGCTGCCGAGCTCGGCAGCGACCGTCACCAGCACGACCAGCATGACGAGGCTGGTGATCACCAGCATCAGCTCGCGATTGGCGTCGTTTCGCTCCGCCTCCTCGCGCATCCGCTCGGGGGTGGCGGGGGCGAGGAAGGCAAGGCAGGAGGCGAGGAAAGCGACGCCCGCAATGTCGAAGCCGGTCATCAGCGCATGCCGCCAGTCCATGGCCGCGGCCAAAGCCGCGCCGGTGACGACGAAGAAGATGGCGAGGAAGGCGAGGAAGCGCGGCGGCGCCACGATATTGCCCAAGGTCTTCGGTCGCGCTCGCTTCACGGGCCGATGCTAGCGCAGCCGGGCCGAGGGCGCTAACCGTTTCGGCGGGAAGCGAGGAGAGCAAGCAATGCCATGGGCCCTGCTGGTGCTGGGCGGCCTGTTCGAGGTCGGCTTCACCACCTGCCTTCGCTTCGTCGACAATTTCCGCAACCTGCCCTGGACGCTCGGCTTCCTCCTGTCGGTGACGCTGTCGATGGGCCTGCTCCAGGTCGCCGCGCGCAATATCCCGATGGGGACGGCTTATGCCGTGTGGGGCGGCATCGGCGCGCTCGGCACGGTGCTGGTCGGCATCGCCTGGTTCGGCGAGCCGTTCGGGCCGGTCCGGCTCGTCCTCATCTTCGGCCTGGTCGCCTGCATCGCGGGGCTGCGGCTGGCGGCTGCCTGAGCGGGGATCCAGGGCGAACCTACATTCGAAGGTCGCACCGGGACTCCCTCTCCCCGGCGGGGAGAGGGTTGGGGTGAGGGGGCTCGGCCTCCGAGAATTACTTCAAACGCCCGACACCCCCACCCTGCCCTCCCCCTCAAGGGGGAGGAGGTTCTTGGCTGAACGTCTATCTGCGCTAGCGGGCCGGCCGCAGGTGCGGGGCGATCTCGGGGCTTTCCTCGATCGAAGGCAGGAAGCGCGGCTCGGCCCGGCGATGCGAGGCCTGCTCATAGGCATAGCCCAAGGAGAGGATCATGCCGTCCGACCATTTCGGGCCGATGAAGCTGAGGCCGACCGGAAGCCCCTTCACCAGCCCCATCGGCACGGTGAGGTGCGGATAGCCCGCCACCGCGGCGAGCCCGCCGCCGCCGCCGCCGGCAATCTGGTCGCCGTTGACGGCGTCGATCGGCCAGGCGGGCGGCATGGTCGGCCCGACCAGGGCGACGACATTGTTCTCGCGCAGCAGCCGATCGATCCCCTCCGGGCCGGCGAGGCGGTAGGAGGTCTCGCGCGCCTTCTTGTAATCGGCATCGTCGAGGCCCTTGGTCTTCTCGGCCTGCTCGAACGTCTCCTGGCCGAACAAGGCCATTTCGGTCGCCGCATGCGCCTTGTCGAAGGCGATGAGGTCGGCGAGCGTCCGGGTCTGCACGGTCGGCGGCGTCGTCGCGAGATAGGCGGCGATGTCCGCCTTGAGCTCGGTCATCAGCACCGCATTCTCGTTCTGGCCGATCTTGTCCCGGCCTTCGAACTTGGCGATCTCGACCAGGGTCGCGCCCTGGCTGCGCAGGACCCGCAGCGCCTCCTCGAATGCGGGATCGGTGCCGAAGCCGGCGGCGAAGCGCATCACGCCGATCCGCTTGCCGCGAAGCGCGGCCGCCGAAAGCGAAGCGGCGAAATCGGCGCGGTGCCGGTCGGCCTCGGCGGTGGCCGGATCGGCGGGGTCGGAGCCGGCGATGGCGGCGAGGACGAGCGCGGCGTCGCGGACCGTCCGCGTCATCGGCCCGGCCGTGTCTTGGCTGTGGCTGATCGGCACGATCCGGTTGCGGCTGACCATGCCGACCGTGGGCTTGAAGCCGACGATGCCGTTGATCGCGGCCGGGCAGGTGATCGAGCCGTCGGTCTCGGTGCCGATCGCCGCCGGCACCATGCCGGCCGCCACCGCCGCGCCGCTGCCGCTCGACGAGCCGCAGGGGTTGCGGTTTAGCGCGAACGGGTTGCGGGTCTGGCCGCCGACCGCGCTCCAGCCCGAGATCGAGCCGCTGGAACGGATGTTCGCCCATTCCGACAAATTGGTCTTGCCGACGATCACCGCGCCCGCCTGGCGCAGCCGCGCCACCAGAGGCGCGTCGCGATTGGTGAAATTGCGGACGAGGGCGAGGCTGCCCGCCGTCGTCGGCAGCGGCCCGGCGCTCTCGATATTGTCCTTGATCAGGATCGGCATGCCGAACAGGGCGCCGTGCCGGCCGGAGCGGTCGAGCGCGCGCGCCTGATCCATCGCGGTTGGATCGAGGGCGAGCACCGCGTTGACGCGCGGATTGACCTCGTGGATCCGCCGCAGCGCCGCACCGGTATTGGCGGCGGCGGTGGCGGCCGGGCTGTAGGGTGCGGGCGCGGCAAAGGCGGCGGCGGCGATGCCCGCGACGCTGGTGACTGCGATCAGGACGGCAAGGCGCATCTTCTATTCTCCCCTTACGGAAGCGGCGCCAGCAAGGCATCGAGCGTGCCCTTGCCCCCTGCCGTCTGTTCGAGGCGTGGGTAGCGCAGCCCGCCGTGCCAGTCGAGATCGACGGGCCGGATCGAATCGCCGGCCTGAACGAGCAGGTGGATCGGTTCGCGCGTGCCCTTGGCCGCCTTGACCGCCGCCTTCAGCCGGTCGGCGTCGAAGGTGCGGCCGTTGATGCCGACGATCTGCGAGCCCAAAGTGATGCCGGCGTTGAACGCGGGGCTGTCCCAGATCACGCCGGTGACCTTGCCGTCGCGGCTGGCGACGCTGAAGCCGCCCGAATAGCTGAGGTCGACCGACTTGCGCTTCTTCTCGCCCGCCTTGAACCAGTCGGTCGGGGTGTCGGTGTAAGCAAGCCGGTAGCCGCCGCCTTCGATCCCCTCGAGCGGCGCCCGCTCGGTATAGGCGTTGAGCCGGCGCGTCAGATAGCCGCGCCAGTCATAGGGCTGCACCCGGTTGAGCGTCGCGACGACGTCGTCGAACGTGTAGGTGAGCTCGCCATAATCGCGGTCATTGACGCCGAAAAAGGCGTGGGCGAAATCGTCGATCGAGCGGCGGCCGCCGGATTGCTCGCGCAGGATTCGGTCGACGTCGATCCAGATCAGCAGGCCCTCATTGTAATAATCCTCCGAGCGCTGCCAGCTCCGCCACGATTGCGGAGAACGCTGGGCGATGATCGGATCGTTGGTCGTGTCGCTGAGCGGCCGCCACGTGCGCCCGGGCGTCGCATCGTAGGAGGCGGCGATGGCGGCGAGCGCGTCGAGCGTCTCCTGCTTCGACAGCATGCCGGAACGGGCGTCGAGCACATAGCCCCAGAATTGCGTCTGCCCCTCATAGACCCAGAGCAGGCTGTCCTCCATCGGCGTGCGGTAGTCCGGCGTCCACAGATCCTTGCCGCGCCGGTACTTGCCGTTCCAGCTATGGGTATATTCGTGCGGCAGCAGATTGCGGTCGCCCTGCGCCGACTTCCAGTCGGTGAAATAGCCGGGGGTGACGCCGTCCTCCGAGCTTCGGTGATGCTCGAGGCCGATGCCGCCGAGCTGGTCGGAGATGGTGAAGAGGAAGTCGTAATGGTCGTAATGTTGGGCGCCGAACGTTTTCACCGCCTGGCTGACGAGGTTGCGATGAAGGGCGATCAGCTCGTCGCTGGCGGCGAGCTCGGCTTCATTGTCGGCGATCACGTCGAGCGACACGTCGGGGCTGAGCGCGATCCGCCGGAAATGGGCGCCGGCGATGGCGGGCGAATCCATCAATATGTCGTAGCTCGTTACCGGATAGGCGATGGTCGAGGTGCCGGCGCCGGTCTCTGGGCGGAGCGCCGTCGCCACCTGCCAGCCTTCGGGCACCTTGACGCTCGCCTGGATCGGAATGCCGCGGACGTAATAGCCGGCCGGATAGAGCGAATTGGCGATCCACTCGATGCTTGCCATGTCCGGCGTCATCACCGTCCGGCCCTGACTGTCGCCGGTGGGCGAGACATATTGGAAGTCGACGTCGACCGCGCCAGCGCCCGCCGGCACCGCGATGTGGAAGGCGTAGACGTCGAGCGGATCGCGCACCCAGTTCAGGCGCTGGCCGTTGGTGCTGACGATCAGCCCCGCCACCTTGTTGATCTGGCCGCTCGGCGAATGATTGCCGGGCAGCCATTTGGGATAGAGCAGGACCAGATCGCCCGCTCTGGCGACGGGGATATGCTCGTGCACGCGGAAGATGCGGCGGGCGATGTCGGTCGCATCGACGTTCAGCTGGATGGTGCCCGGATAGCGCATGTCGCGCGGCGGCGGGATCGTGTCGCGGCGCGGGGCCGGCGTGGCACGGGTGAAATTGGCGGGCAGCTGGGCGGTGGCTGCGGTCGAGGCGAGAAGCAGCAAAGCGAGCAAGGCGGAACGCATGGGCGGGACTCCGGCAGGATGTGCGCAGGCCGCATCGCAAATCCGCAGGGCCTCTGTCCAGCGCGTCCCGCCGCTTTCACCGCGAAACAAACGTGCTAAGGGCGCGGCGATGAGCAAGGGGCCGCAGAAGATCCGGGGCACCCAGGACATCTGGGGCGAGGCCGCCGACCGTTTCCAGGCGGTCGTCGAGGCGTTCGAGCGCGTCCGCCGCCTCTACGGCTTCCGCCGGGTCGAGATGCCGGTGTTCGAGGCGACCCAGGTCTTCGCCCGTTCGATCGGCGAGACCACCGACATCGTCTCCAAGGAAATGTACAGCTTCGAGGACCGCGGCGGCGAGAGCCTGACCTTGCGGCCCGAATTCACCGCCGGCATCTGCCGGGCCTATCTGTCCGAGGGCTGGCAGCAGCTGGCGCCGGTCAAGATCGCCACCCACGGCCCCGCTTTCCGCTACGAGCGGCCGCAAAAGGGCCGCTACCGCCAGTTCCACCAGCTCGACGCCGAGATCGTCGGCGCCGGCGAGCCGGCCGCGGATGTCGAGATCATCGCGATGGGCGACCAGCTCCTCACTCAGCTCGGCATCGGCCGGCGGGTCGCGCTCAAGCTCAACACGCTCGGCGATCCGGCGACGCGCGATGCCTGGCGGGGGGCGCTGGTCGAGCATTTCCGTGCCCACCGGAACGATCTGTCTCAGGAGAGCCGCGACCGGCTGGAGAAGAACCCGCTGCGAATCCTCGACAGCAAGGAGCATCAGGACTGGCCGATCGTCGACAAGGCACCGGTGGTGGACGATTATTTGACGCCCGAGGCGGCGGACTATTTCGCAAGGGTCACCGGCGGCCTCGACGCCGCCGGGGTGTGCTGGACGCGCGACCCGCGTCTGGTGCGCGGCCTCGATTATTACCGCCACACCGCCTTCGAGTTCGTCACCGAGGATCTCGGCGCGCAGAGCGCCGTGCTCGCCGGCGG
>JAQGLF010000075.1 GCA_028293025.1 Alphaproteobacteria bacterium | reverse complement strand
ACGCCGGCGCAGATGAAGATGTTCCTCACCCGCTTCGGCATGCGCAGCCGGATGGTGGTGTGCGGTGATCCGCTGCAGGTCGATCTCCCCAATCCCGGCGCCTCCGGCCTCGCCGACGCGGTGACGAAGCTCGAAAACATCCCGCGGATCGCGACGATTCGCTTCGGGGCCGGCGACGTCGTCCGCCATCCGCTCGTCGGTCGGATCGTCGAAGCCTATGAGGGGCCGGCACAATGAAGGGTCTCCTTTGAATGATCCGGGTCGAATCCGATGCTTCGGAAACCTGGGACAGCCGCACCGCCTGGCCCGAGCTCGCGGCCGAGGCCGTGCCCGCCGCCGTCGCGGCGAGCTGCCACGGCGGCCTGATCGAAAGCGGCCTCTGCGTCGAAATCTCGGTCAAGTTCACCGACGACAATGAGGTGCGGGCGCTCAATGCCGGCTATCGCGGCAAGGACTCGCCGACCAACGTCCTCTCCTTCCCGATGTTCGAGGCGGAGCTGCTCGACAGCCTGGTCATGGCCGACGGCGGCGAGGTCTTGCTCGGCGACATCGTCCTCGCCGAGGGCGTCTGCGCCCGCGAGGCGGAGGAGAAGGGGATCGCGGTCCGCGACCATGCCGCGCATCTTGTGGTGCACGGCACGCTTCATCTGCTAGGCTATGATCACGAGCAGGGGGAGGCGGAGGCGGACCGGATGGAGGGGGTGGAGCGCGAGGCGCTGGCGGCGCTGGGCATCGCCGATCCCTATCCGGCCGAGGCCGGTTCCTAGGCCATGCCCGACGATCCCGACCGAAGTCCCGACGCCGCGCAGCCGAGCTTCTGGCGGGGCCTGCGCACCTTCCTGTTCGGCGACGACGGCGAGGCGACGCTCCGCGAGGAGATCGAGGAGGTCATCGAAAGCCACGAAGGCGAGGTGCCGGCGGTCGGCGACCTGTCGCCCGTCGAGCGGCAGATGCTCCGCAACCTCCTCCATTTCGGCGAGAGCAACGTCGCCGACATCTCGGTTCCCCGCGGCGACATCATCGCCGTGCCGAGCAGCATCAGCTTCGCCGGCCTCGTCGCCGCCTTTGCCGAGGCCGGCCACAGCCGTCTCCCGGTCTATGAGGAGAGCCTCGACCAGGTCGTCGGCATGGTCCACATCAAGGACGTCTTCACCGTCCAGGTCTCCGGCGCCGAACCTCCCTCGGACCTGACCCAGCTCCTCCGCACGCCGCTCTACGTCCCGGAATCGATGGGCGTGCTCGATTTGCTCGCGCGGATGCGGGCCGAGCGGGTCCACCTCGCCATCGTCGTCGACGAGTTCGGCGGCACCGAAGGCCTCGTCACCATCGAGGACGTGGTCGAGGAGATCGTCGGCGAGATCGAGGACGAGCATGACGAGGAGGTGCCCGGCCTGCTGATCGCGGTCGAGGACGGCATCTGGGAGGCCGACGCCCGCGCCGAGCTGGAGGAAGTGGGGCAGACGATCGACGCCCGCCTGGCCGTGGTCGACGACGATGTCGACACGATCGGCGGTCTCGCCACCCTGCTCGCCGGCCGCGTCCCCCAGCAGGGCGAGATCGTCGAGCATTCGTCGGGCTGGCGGCTGGAAGTGACCGACGGCGACACCCGCCGCGTCAGCCGGCTGCGCCTGCACGCGCCGGCGGAGACGGCGCTGTCGGCCTGAGCGTCAGCCCGCCGGCTCGCGCAGCAGCGGCAGGATGATCTCGTTGAACTCCTCGGCATCGAACGAGCCGGCCTTGGCGTAGCGGAGCACGCCGTGGCGGTCGATCACATAGGAGGTGGGGACGCCGTTGAGGATCGGATAGCCGCCGCCGGAAAAGCGCAGGACGAGCGGATAGGAAAGCGCCTCCGACACCCGCTTCAGCATGAAGGGCGGCACCGAATCCTCGGTGGTGACTCCGAAAATCTCGAAACCCTCGTCCTTGTGGCGGCGGTGGAAGGCGCTCATCATCGGCATCTCGGCCTTGCAGGGGCCGCACCAGGTCGCCCACCAGTTGATGACGACGACCTTGCCCTGGAGGTCCGCCAGCTTCAGCTTGCGCTTGTCGTAGGTGGTGAGGGCGAAAGGCGGCGCCGGCGTGCCGATCGTCGCCGGCGCGCTCGCCAAAGCGCTTCCCGCCACGGCCAGCACCGCGAGCGCGAGCAATCCTCTCAGCCAAGATTTCGACATCGCCCCATCCCCTTGCGGCCGACACGCTGCGGCGGGACCGGCGCGCTGTCAATCGGCCGCGATTGCGCGCGCGGGGCGGGAATGCTGTAAGCGGCGCCGAGGAGACGGCGAAATGGCCTATCAGCATGTCCGGCTCGAGATCAGCCCCGCCGCCGTCGCCACCCTCACTCTGGCGCGGCCGGAGACGCTGAACGCACTCAACGCCGACATGCTGGGCGAGCTGCGCGAAGCAGCGGAGGAAGCCCCGGGCCTCGGCGCCCGCTGCCTGCTGCTCACCGGCGAGGGACGCGGCTTTTCGAGCGGCGCCGACCTTGCCGGCGGCGGCGGCCTGCCCGACGATCTCGGAGCGGCGCTGGAAGCCAGCTTCAATCCCCTGGTCGAGGCGCTGTTCGCACTGCCGATCCCGATCGTGGCGGCGGTCAACGGCCCCGCCGCCGGCGCCGGCTGCTCGCTCGCCCTCGCCGCCGACATCGTCATCGCCGCGCGTTCCGCCTATTTCCTGCAGGCTTTCGTCAATATCGGCCTGATCCCGGATGCCGGCGCGACCTGGCTGCTGCCGCGGCTGGCCGGCCGGGCGCGGGCGATGGAGATGATGATGCTGGGCGAGCGCATCCCGGCCGAGCAGGCGCGGGATTGGGGGATGATCGCGCGAATGGCCGAGGACGAGGATCTCGCCGAGGAATCGGCGGCGCTGGCGACGCAGCTTGCCTTGGGTCCGACCGCCGCGCTCGGCCTCATCCGACGCCTCGCCCGCGACGCCCAGCAGCTAGCGCTGACCGACGCGCTGGCGGCGGAGCGGATCGCCCAGCGCGATGCCGGCCGAACCGAGGATTTCCGCAATGCGGTGATGGCGTTCCTGCAGAAACGCCAGCCGCGTTTCGAGGGGCGATAGGCCGTCCTGCCGCGCCGACGCCGCTCGATTGCCTCCCTTTCGCGGGCGTCCTAAGGGAAAGCCCTCTGCGACTGTCACGGAAACGTCATGGCGACCATGATCGAAGAGCTGGAAGCCCGCCGCCGGGAGGCGCAGCTGGGCGGCGGCGACAAACGGATCGCGGCGCAGCATGCCAAGGGCCGTCTCACCGCCCGCGAGCGCCTCGGCGTCCTCCTCGATGAGGCCAGCTTCGAAGAATATGACATGTTCGTCGAGCATAATTGCACCGATTTCGGCATGGAGACGCAAAAGGTACCGGGCGACGGCGTCGTCACCGGCTCCGGCACGATCAACGGCCGCCTCGTCTTCGTCTTCGCCCAGGATTTCACCGTCTTCGGCGGCTCGCTCTCCGAACGCCATGCCCAGAAGATCTGCAAGGTGATGGACATGGCGATGAAGGTCGGCGCGCCCGTCATCGGCCTCAACGACAGCGGCGGCGCCCGCATCCAGGAAGGGGTGGCCAGACTCGCCGGCTATGCCGAGGTGTTCCAGCGCAA
>JAQGLF010000048.1 GCA_028293025.1 Alphaproteobacteria bacterium | reverse complement strand
GGCTGACACGATCTACGCGCTCTCGTCCGGAAGCCCGCCCGCCGCCATCGCCGTCATCCGCATCAGCGGACCGCGCGCCGATGCCGCGCTCGAGGCGCTGGCGGGGACGCTGCCGCCGCCGCGGATGGCGACTTTCGCCGCTCTCGCCGCTTCGGGGGAAGCGCTGGACCGCGCGCTCGTCCTGCGCTTTCCCGGGCCCGCCAGCGCCACCGGCGAGGATGTGGCCGAGCTCCACCTCCATGGCGGCCGCGCGGTGGTGGCCCGGGTGCTGGAGGCGCTGGCGGCGATAGAAGGGTTGCGGGCGGCGGAGCCCGGCGAGTTCACCCGCCGCGCTTTCGAGAACGGCCGAATCGACCTGGCCGAGGCAGAAGGGCTGGCGGACTTGCTCCAGGCGGAGACGGAGGCGCAAAGGCGCTCGGCTCTGGCCATGGCCGGCGGCGCATTGAGCGGCAAGATCCACGACTGGCAGGAGCGGCTGCTGGGCCTCGCGGCCCGACTGGAGGCGGTGCTGGATTTTTCCGACGAAGGCGAAGTGGGCGAGGGCCTGCCGCCGGGGTGGGAGGAGGGACTCGAGGGGCTGTCGCAGGACATGGGCGCCATGCTCGCCCGGCCGCCGGCCGAGCGGCTGCGGGACGGCGTGCGAGTCGTCATCGCGGGACCGCCGAACTCAGGTAAGTCCAGCCTTCTCAACTGGTTAGCTGGTCGGCAGGCGGCAATCACCTCGGCTATCGCCGGGACCACCCGCGATCTCGTCGAAGCGCCGACCGGCATTGGCGGAACCCCGTTCCTGCTGGTCGACACGGCAGGGCTTCGGGAGTCGGGCGACGAAATCGAGGCGATCGGCGTTGCGCGCGCTCGGGAAAGCATGGAAGCGGCGGACCTGATCCTGTGGTTGGGCGCCCACGCAGACTGTCCGCAGCCGGAAAAGGCGCTCCTCGTTCAGTCGAAGATCGACATCTCCGGCCCGGACCAAGCTGCCGAGATTGCCGTTTCGTCCGAGACGGGCGAAGGCATGGATCGGCTCGTGAACCTGCTGATCGCCCGCGCCCAAGCGCTGTTGCCGAGAGAAGGAGAAGTGACCCTCAACTCCCGGCATCGCCAAGTGGTTGGGGCGGCCCATGCGTATCTGGCCGAGTCAGGCAGGACCGGCGACCTGCTACTGAAAGCGGAGGCGCTGCGGCAGGCGCAGGTGGAGCTCGACAGGGTCACGGGGCGCGCCGGCGTCGAGGATATGCTCGACGTCCTGTTCGGGCGATTCTGCGTCGGCAAGTGACTGTTCCACGTGGAACAGTTAGAGGCGGCGGCGTGAATCGGAGCTACGACATATTGGTGGTCGGCGGCGGCCATGCCGGTTGCGAGGCGGCAGCCGTGGCGGCGCGGATGGGCGCGTCGGTGGCGCTCGTCTCCTTCACCCGCGACCAGATCGGCGCGATGTCGTGCAATCCCGCCATTGGCGGACTAGGCAAGGGCCACCTCGTTCGCGAGGTTGACGCTTTTGACGGCCTTATCGCCCGTGCCGCCGACCATGCGGCGATCCATTACCGCATGCTCAACGCCAGCAAAGGTGCGGCCGTGCGCGGTCCGCGCGTCCAGGCGGATCGGCGGCGCTACAAAGAGGCGATCCATCGCCTGCTCGACGCACAGGACGGCCTCACCATCATCGAAGGGGAGGTCAGCGCGCTACGGCTGGAAGGGCGGCGGATCACGGGTCTTGAGCTTGCCGATGGCGAAATCCTGTCCGCACGGGCGGTGGTGCTCGCGACCGGCACCTTCCTCGGTGGCAAGCTGCATTTCGGAATGGCCAGCTGCGCCGGCGGCCGTGTCGGCGAGCGGGCGGCGACGGCGCTGGCGGCGCAGCTTCGGGCGCTCGATTTGCCGCTGGCCCGGTTGAAGACGGGGACGCCGCCGCGGCTCGACGGGCGCACCATCGACTGGGCGGCGCTCGAGCGGCAGGAATCGGACGCCGGCAAGTGGACGATGTCGCCGCTGAGCCCGGACCGGGTCGCGCCGCAGCTCTTCTGCGCGATCACCCGCACCAATGCTCGGACGCACGAGATCATCCGTTCGAATCTCGACCGCTCGCCGCTCTTTGCCGGCGAGATCGAAGGCGTAGGCCCGCGTTATTGCCCCTCGATCGAGGACAAGATCCATCGCTTCGCCGATCGCGACGGGCATCAGGTCTTCCTGGAGCCGGAGGGGCTGGACGACGTGACTGTCTACCCCAACGGCATCTCCACCTCGCTGCCCGCAGACGTGCAATTGGCGATGGTGCGCTCGATGGCGGGGCTGGAACGGGCCGAACTCCTTCAGCCGGGCTATGCGGTCGAATATGATCATGTCGATCCGCGCATCCTCGACCCGACGCTCGCCGTCCGCGACGTGGAGGGGCTCTATCTCGCGGGGCAGATCAACGGTACCACCGGCTATGAGGAAGCGGCAGCCCAGGGCTTGGTCGCGGGGCTGAACGCGGCGGCATGGGCGGCAGGCGGGGCACCGGTCCTGTTCGAGCGGAGCGAGTCCTATATCGGCGTGATGGTCGACGATCTGGTGCTGCAGGGCGTGACCGAGCCTTATCGGATGCTCACCGCCCGCGCCGAACATCGCCTGCGGCTTCGCGCCGACAATGCCGAGGCGCGGCTGACGGAAAAGGCGATCGCCGCGGGCTGCGTGTCGGCCGTGCGGCGAAGCCACTTTAGAACGAAGCAAAAGCGGCGGGCCGAGCTGGAAGTTTTACTCGCCGCCAGCCACCCAGCCGCGGATTTGATCGCGGCAGGCGTAAAGGTCCGAGACGACGGCATCCGCCGCAGCTTGGCTCAATGGTTGCGCTTTCCGGAAGTCGATACGCCGGCGCTGTTCCACGTGGAACCAGGGCTTAGCGGCTTTGTGGGTCCGCTCCTCGACGAAGCGGTCGAAGACCACCGTTACGCACCCTATGTGGCCCGCCAGCAGGCAGAGATTGCGCGGGTTCGCTCGGACGAGGCGGTTCGGATCCCGCCCGCCCTCGATTACCGCGCCATTGCGGGCCTTTCCAACGAGATGGTGGAGCGCCTCTCCACTGCCCGCCCCGCCACCTTGGGCGCGGCCGGCCGCGTCCGTGGGGTTACCCCGGCTGCACTTGCTGCGATTCTGGTCCATGCCCGGCGCAAGGCCGCCTGATGGACGAGGCGGAAGCGCGGGCGCGGCTCGATGTTCCACGTGAAACATTGACCCGGCTGGAGGCTTTCGCCGCGTTGTTGAGGGCAGAGAACGAGCGACAGAATCTCGTTTCAGCTGCCTCTCTGGATCAGCTGTGGAGCCGCCACATCTTCGATTCGGCCCAGCTCGTCCGCCTAGCACCCACGGACGCGGCAAGCTGGCTCGATCTCGGTGCCGGCGCCGGCTTTCCCGGTCTCATCGTCGCAGCCATCACGCCGATCCGGATGACATTGGTGGAGGCCCGCAAGCTCCGCGCTGATTTTCTCGCGGGAGCGGCCGAAGTCCTCGGCCTTTGTGACCGGGTGGAGATCCTCTGCGCCAAAGCGGAGCAGCTGCCGCCGCGCGCATTCGACGTGATCAGCGCCCGCGCCTTTGCGCCGCTGGAGCGCCTTCTGACCCTCGGCAGCCGCTTTTCCACAGATAAGACGGTCTGGATCCTTCCGAAGGGCCGCAATGCGAAGACGGAACTGGCAGAGGTCGAATCTTCATGGCAGGGTGATTTCCGTCTCGAACCGAGCCTCACCGACGCCGATGCAAGGATCATCGTCGCCACCGGGGTCCGGCGCAGGAAGAGAGGAAAGGGCGCCCGATGATCGGCATCGCCGTCGCGAACCAGAAGGGCGGGGTCGGCAAGACCACGACGGCGATCAACCTCGCCACCGCTCTCGCCGCGACCGGCTGGCGGGTGCTGCTGGTCGATCTCGATCCCCAAGGCAATGCCTCGACCGGCCTCGGCATCGGCCACGCGCTGCGCGACCGCTCCAGCTACGACCTCCTCACCGGCGATTGCGTCGTCGAGGAGGCGGTGGTGCCGACGCGGGTGCCGCGGCTCGACCTGATTCCCGCCACCGTCGATCTCTCGGGCGCGGAGATCGAGCTGGTCGACATCCCCGAGCGCACCCGCCGGCTCGACAAGGCGCTGGCGGCGGCGCCGCTCGGCCGCTGGGACGTCTGCCTGATCGACTGCCCGCCCTCGCTCGGCCTGCTGACGATCAACGCCTTAGTCGCCGCCCAGTCCATCCTGGTGCCGCTCCAGGCGGAGTTCTTCGCCCTTGAGGGGCTCAGCCAACTCCTTCAAACGATTGAGAGAATCCGCGCCCGCTTCAATCCGGAGCTGTCCATCCTCGGCGTGGCGCTGACCATGTACGACCGCCGCAACAACCTCTCCTCCCAGGTCGCCGCCGACGTTCGCGCCTGCCTGGGCAAGGTCGTGTTCGAGACCATGATCCCGCGCAACGTCCGCCTGTCCGAGGCCCCGAGCCACGGCATTCCGGCCTTGATCTACGATCATCGCTGCTCCGGCTCCGCAGCCTATATCGCGCTCGCCCGCGAGCTGATCGCCCGCCTGCCCAAGCGCGCGGCCGCAGCATGAGCGACGACGCCCCCGCCCGCCGCCGCCCCTCGGGCCTCGGCCGCGGCCTCTCCTCCTTGCTCGGCGAGGTGGCGCAGGAGGCGCCGGTCGCCGGCGCGCCGCGCGGCGGCCTGCAGATGATGCCGGTCTCCTCGATCGAGCCGCATCTCGACCAGCCGCGCCGCCATTTCGACGAGGCGGCGCTGGAGGAGCTCGCCGCGTCGATCGAGGCGCGGGGCCTGATCCAGCCGATCGTCGTCCGCCCGCACGGCCATCGCTACCAGATCGTCGCCGGCGAGCGGCGCTGGCGGGCGGCGCAGAAGGCGCGGCTGCACGAAGTGCCGGTCATCGTCCGCGATTTGAGCGACGCCGAGACGCTCGAAGTCGCCCTGCTCGAGAATATCCAGCGTCAGGATCTCAACGCGATCGAGGAGGCGGACGCCTATCAAAGGCTGATCGACGAATTCGGCCATACCCAGGAGGCGCTGGCGAAGATCGTCAACAAGTCGCGCAGCCACGTCGCCAACCTCCTGAGGTTGCTCGATCTTCCCGAGAGCGTGCGCAAGCTGGTGGTGTCGGGCGAACTCACCATGGGCCATGCCCGCGCGCTGGTCACCGCGATCGACCCGGAAGCGCTGGCGCAGGAGGTGGTCGCGCGCGGCCTGTCGGTCCGCGACACCGAGAAACGGGCGCGGTTCGGCAAGCCGGGACGCGAGCGACAGGGCCGGCTCGGCTACAAGAATGCGAGTGCCGACATCGATGCGCTGGAGCGGCAGCTCGGCGATCTGCTCGGCCTGACCGTGCGAATCACCCACCGCCCGGACGGCGGCGCCGTCTCGCTTCAATATTCGACCCTCGACCAGCTCGACATGATCTGCCAGCGCCTCAGCGGCGAGCGGATTTAGCCTTCAAATCCTCCCCACCGCCTCCCCCGGAGGGGGGACTTGACTGAGCCTTACCGCAGCCGCGCGGCTTGCCGGCAGATGGCCAACAATTCCTCGTCAACCGCAGCCGCGCCGACCGCGCCCGGGGCCTTCATCTGCCGCTCCGCCTCGAGCAATCGGCCGATGCTGCGGGCGATCAGGTCCGAGCGCCACCGGCCGAGCTGTTGCGACACCGGCACCTTATCTTTCCAGAACAATGACTTGCCTTGTGACGCCATGACGGCATCGACGCTGTCGCCGCTTTCGACCTGGGCGCGGAGGCGCGCGAGCAATATCATCCGTCTGAGCATGGCCCGGATGACGGGAATGCCCTCTACGCCTTCGCTTTCCAGACGCAGCAGCTCCTCCTGCAGCGTTTTCAAATTGCCGCTGCCGACGCTTTCGACCAGCCGGCTCAGATCGGCCTCGCCCGCATCGGCGCCGACCGCGTCGAGCGCGTCATGATCGAGCGGCTGCGGGCGCTCCGGCGCGGCGTCGAGATACAAAGCGAGCTTGCGCAGCTCCTGCTCGAGGATGTCGCGATTGCCGCCGGAAGCGCCGGCGAGGCGGCGGGCGACGTCCGGCCGCACCGCCAGGCCGAGATTGCGGCCCATCTCGCCGGCCAGGCGATCCGCCTCCTGGCCCTCGGGCGGATAGCTGGCGAAGGCCAAAGCGGCCGGCTGGGCGAGGATGAGCTTGAGCAGCTTCGACGCCGGCTTCAGCCCGCCCGCGACCAGCACCACCGGATTGGTGGCGGACGGGGTTTCGAGCAGGGCTTCGACTGCGGCCGTGCACTCGTCCGCCGCCGGCGCGACGAGGATGTAGCGCGCGCCGCCGAACAGCGAGATCGACGCCGCCTCGTCGGCGAGGCGGGCGGGATCGCTCTTGAGCTCCGCGCCGCTCAGCTCGACCCGCTCGGCCTCGGCGCCCATCGCCGCGGCGAGGCGGCGGGCAAGGGCGCGGGAGCCGGATTCATCGGGGCCGTAGAGGAGGAAGAGGCCGCGGCCGGCGGCGAGGCCGCGCTCGATCTGGCCGCGATTGGCCTTCACGGCGTGCCGCCGCCGCGCCGCGCATAGAGGGCGAGACGGGTGACGATTTGGTCCGCGACAACCTTCGACAGGCGCTCGAGCGCGGTCTGCTCGGCGGCCACATTGACATAATCGGACGAGACGACGTCGATGCCGACGTCGGAGCCGGCGGTGGCGTCAAGAACGACCGTCCCCTGCTCCACTTCGACCAATTGATAGCGGGCGCGCAGCGTCCGCCGCTCGCGCGTCTCCGAATCGTCGGGCCGGATGCCGAAGCCGACAATGCTGTCGTCGAGGCGGACGACGAGGCGGTAGCGGATGGCGCCGGGATGGACGCCGCCGAGCCGGTCCTGCAGCGCCGTGCGTATCAGCCAGCCGGCCCGTCCCTCGATCGGGGCCACTTCGACCGAGCGTAGCGACTGCGCCACCGGTCCGGCGCCGCCGCCGCTGTAGAGCGGCGTCAGGCCGCAGCCGGAGAGGGCGAAGGGCGCCAGCGCGGCGGCGAGGAGGATGATGCGTCTCATGCGACGAGGTTCACCAGCCGGTCGGGAACGACGATCACCTTCCTCGGCGGCTTGCCGGCGAGGATGCGGGCGACATTGTCGGAGGCCAGAGCGAGCGCCTCCAGATCCTCGCGGCTCGACCCCTTCGGCGCATTCAGCGTGTCGCGAAGCTTGCCGTTGATCTGCACCGCGATCGTCACCTCGTCCTCGACCAGCAAGGCGGGGTCGGCTTCGGGCCAGACGGCGTCGGCGACCAGCCCTTCCTTGCCGAGCAGGGCCCAGGCGTGCTCGGCGAGATGCGGGACCATCGGCGCGGCGAGGCGGACCATCGTCTCCACCGCTTCGCCGCGGGCGGGGGAAAGCGGCGCCTTCTCGATCGCGGTGGCGAGCTCGTAGAGATTGGCGACCGCCTTGTTGAAGGCGAGGCTCTCGATATTGGCGCCGACCGCGGCGATCGTCCGGTGGAGCTTGCGCGCGAGCGCCCGCTCCGCCTCGGCGCCCGCTTCGCCTTCCGCGCCGAGCCAGGACGAAGCGCCCCGCTCGGCCTGCTCGGCGGCTAGGCGCCAGATGCGCTGCACGAAGCGCCAGCTTCCCTGGATTCCGGCCTCGCTCCATTCGAGGTCGCGCTCCGGCGGGCTGTCCGAAAGCATGAACCAACGCACCGCATCGGCGCCGTATTGATCGACGATCGGTTCCGGATCGACCGTGTTGCGCTTCGATTTCGACATCTTCTCGATGCGGCCGGTCTCGACCGGCGCGCCGGTCGCGGTGGCGACGAGGCGGCCGTCCCGGCGCTCGACCTCGTCCGGGGAAACCCAGCTTCCGTCGGGCGCGCGATAGGTTTCGTGAGTGACCATGCCTTGGGTGAACAGGCCGCTGAACGGCTCCTCGATGTCGATCCGCCCGATCCGCTTCAGCGCCCGCATCCAGAAGCGGGCGTAGAGCAAATGGAGGATCGCATGCTCGACGCCGCCGATATACTGGTTGACCGGCAGCCAGCGCTCGGCCTCCGCGCGGTCGAACGGCGCGTCCTTCGGCTGGCTGGCGAAGCGGATGAAGTACCAGGAGGAATCGACGAAGGTGTCGAGGGTGTCGGTCTCGCGGCGGGCGGGGCCATCGCAGCGCGGGCAGTCGATTTTCGACCAGGTCGGATGGCGGTCGAGGGGATTGCCGGGGATGTCGAAACTGACGTCATCCGGCAACACCACCGGCAGCTGGTCGCGCGGCACCGGCACGGCGCCGCATTTTTCGCAATGGACGATCGGGATCGGCGTCCCCCAGTAACGCTGGCGCGAGACGCCCCAGTCGCGCAGGCGCCACACGATCGTGCCTTCGCCCCA
>JAQGLF010000044.1 GCA_028293025.1 Alphaproteobacteria bacterium | reverse complement strand
GTCCGCTCCGGCATCCTCACCAGCGTCCACGCCTTCGCCGTCGACCCGCGGCGCGGTTTCTTCATCCTGATCCTGCTCGCGCTCTATATCGGCGGCGCGCTGACCCTCTACGCCCTGCGCGTCGGCACCGTGAAGGAAGGCTCGACCTTCGAGCCGGTCAGCCGCGAGGGCGCGCTCGTCGTCAACAACCTCCTGCTCTCGGTCGTGCTCGGCCTGGTCCTGATCGGCACCCTCTATCCGCTGGCGACCGAGGCGATGGGGTCCAAGGTCTCGGTCGGGCCGCCTTATTTCAACCTCGTCGCCGGCCCGATCGCTTTGCTGCTGGTGGTCGTCATGGCGGCGGGACCTCTGCTGCGCTGGCGGCGAGACCGGCTGAAGGCGCTCGCCCAGCGGACGGCGCTGCCGGTGCTGGCGGCGGCGATCGCCCTGTTTCTCGTCATCCTCCTCGCACCGGGCATTCACATCCTGCCGCTATTGGGCCTGGCGCTGGCGATCGGCGCCGGCTCCGGCAGCCTCGCCCCGCTCTGGAAGCGCAATCTCCGCCGCACGCCGCTCTTCGTCTGGGGGATGGTGATCGCCCATCTCGGCATCGCCGTCGCCCTCGCCGGCATGGCCTGCGAAAGCGCCTTCACCAAGGAGCGGCTGGTGGCGGCCCGGCCCGGCGAAACCGTCTCTGTCGGTCCCTATGACGTCAGGTTCGACGGCGTGGCGCCGATCGCCGGGCCGAACTGGACCGCGGTCGAGGCGACGCTCAGCGCGCGCCGCGGCGGAGGCGCCCCGCTCATCCTCAAGCCGCAGGCGCGGATGTTCAGCGCGCCGCCCACCGAGACCAACGAAAGTGCGATCGCGACGCGGCTCGACGGCCAGCTCTACACGGTGATCGGCCGACCCGACGAGCAGGGACGGTGGCAGCTGCGCCTCTGGTGGAAGCCGTTCGTCACTTTGATCTGGCTCGGCGGCACGATGGTCGCCTTCGGCGGCTTCCTCGCCCTCATCGGCCGCGTGCTGCGCGGCCGGCGGGCGCGCCGGGAAGACGAGGAGGCCTGGGCATGAACCGGCTCGTCCTCTGGCTGCCGCTCGGCCTGTTCCTGCTGTTCGTGGCGATGGTGATCCTCGGCCTGCGCCATGGCGAAGACCGCAACATCCCGTCGCAGATGATCGGCAAGGCCATGCCGGATTTCGCCCTGCAGCCGGCCGTCCCCAGCCATGCCGGCCTGGCCCTGGCCGACCTGCGCACCGGCCGGCCGCGGCTGGTCAACGTCTTCGCCAGCTGGTGCCTTCCCTGCAAGGCGGAGGCGCCGCAGCTGATGGCGCTGAAGCGGCGCGGCATCCCGATCGACGGCATCGCGATCCGCGACCGCGGCGAGGACGTCGCCGCTTTCCTCGCCCAATGGGGCGATCCGTTCGACCGGATCGGCTCCGATCCGCAGAGCCGGGTGCAATTCGACCTCGGCTCCTCGGGGGTTCCGGAGAGCTACGTCATCGACGGCAAGGGCGTGATCCGCCTCCAGCATATCGGCGACATCAGGCCGGAAGAGGTGGACGACATCGTCAAGGCCTATGAGGCAGCGCGATGAACCGGCTGTCGCTCCCCCATTGTGCTCCTGCGAAAGCAGGAGCCCAGTTGAGGCGCCGGACTGGGCCCCGGCTTGCGCCGGGGAACAGCCTGCTCCTTGTCTTCGCCTTCCTCGCCACCCCCGCTTTCGCGCAATCGAGCCTGCCGCCGGCGCGCTACGCCTACACCCAGCTCGAGGATTCGAAGCAGGAGGCGAAGGCCAAGGCGCTGATGGAGACTTTGCGCTGCCTCGTCTGCCAGGGCCAGTCGATCGCCGACAGCGACGCGGAGATAGCAGGGGACATGCGCGCCTTCGTCCGCGAGAGCATCAAGCAGGGCCAGAGCCCCGAGCGGGTGCGCGCCTGGCTGATCGAGCGATACGGCGCCTGGGTGAGCTACAAGCCGCCGGTCGAGCCGCTGACCTGGCCGCTCTGGGCCGCGCCCGTCATCCTGCTGCTCGGCGGCTTCTGGCTCGCCCGCGGCCGATTCAAGCGGCGGAGAGGCTGATGGGCTGGCTGTTCGTCCTGGCGATGGCGCTGGCGGTGCTGGTGGCGCTCTGGAGGCTGGGCCGCCTCGACCGCGCCGGGCTCCAGTTCCTCGGCGCCGCCCTGCTGCTCGCGCTCGCCGGCTATGCCTGGCAGGGCCGGCCGGGCTTTGCCGGCAGCCCGCACCGGCCGCCCGAGCGCCGCGGCCTGCCCGACAGCGAGTTCGCCAGGGTGCGCCAGGGCCTCCTCGGCCGCTTCGACACCGCGGACCGCTGGCTGACCATGGCCGATGGCTATAATCGGGTGGGCGACACGGAAAGCGCGGCCCAGATCATCGAAGCGGGGCTGCGGGCGCATCCGAACGATGCCGATCTCTGGGTCGGGCTCGGCAACGCGCTCGTCATCCATGGCGGCGGGATGATGAGCCCGGCCGCCGAGCTCGCCTTCCGCCGGGCGGCCGCCATCGCGCCCGACCATCCCGGCCCCAAATTCTTCTACGGCCTGGCGCTGGCCCAAAGCGGCCATCTCGACGAGGCGGAGCGGATCTGGCGCGACCTCCTCGCCCACGCGCCGCCGGGCGCCCTCTGGCGCGGCGCGATCGAGGAGAGGCTGAGGATGATCGACCAGGCGCGGGCAGCTTCCGTTCCCGCCGCCCCAGGCAATGGCGGCTAGGCGCTAACCCGCACCCCCCGGACAGTAACGCTGCCTCTCGTCCGGCTTCGCCCTGAGACGTTCGTCGACATAATAAGCCGCCATCTCGTCGACCTTGAAGCCGGCCGGGATGAAGGCCGCCGCATCCTCCTTCCACTCCGCGACACAGGCATCGCGGCTGCGAGCGGACGCCGCGCAGTCGAGCAGCCTGCCATAGGCCCGCCGCCATGTTTCGAACCGGGTATGCGTCATCGGGTCGCCATGGCCGGGGACGAGCATCGTGAAGGGAGTCGCCGAGATGCGGGCGAGCGCGCGCCGCCAGCCTTCCGGGCAGGCGGTGTCGAGGAACGGAACCAAGGGGACGACGAGGTCGCCGGCGAAGACGACGTGGGTGGCGGGGTCGTAGATCCAGACGTCGCCTTCCGTGGCGGCGTAAGGCGCGAGATTGACCTGCAGCCGTCGCCCGGCCAGCGTCATGCGGGACGAGCCCGTGATCGGCACGTCCGGCCGAAGGAATTGGGGCGCGTCCATGGCCGCGAAATCCAGCCTCATGTCCGCCGCCTGCTCGGGCGTCGCCCCGCCCGATCTAAGGTAGCGCTCGGCCTCCGCGCGGCTGCGCGGAAGGAAGCCTTTGAGGGCACCCTCGACCGCCCGGCTCGCATAGAGCTTCGCTCGCGGGAAAGCGGCCTTGATCTCGGCATTGCCGCCGCTGTGATCGAGATGCCAATGGGTGTTGACGATGGCGACGATCGGCTTGCCGACGCTGCGCGCATAAGCGATCAGCCGCGCCTGCTGCTCGGGGTGTCGCCCGGTATCGATCAGGATGAGGCCCCGCGGTCCGTCGAGGAAGATGCTGTTGCCGTCCGGCTCGCGGCCCGGTGTGAAGCTGCCGGGCACCAGGTGATAGGGCTCCTGCGCAGGGCTGGCCGAGGCCGGGCCGGCAAGGCAGGCGACCACGGCGCAGAGCCCGAAATCGAGCGCTTTCATCCAATTCGATTCGCCCCTGATCCTCATCGCCGCCCTCCATCCGAGCCCTGCGGATCAGGCAAGAAGCGCGCCAGAGCTATGGTCTTGCCGCGCAACGATCTTTCGCCCGGCGCATCGCTCCGTTCGTCCGGAACCGTTCGGCATCGTCCGAATCCGGACGAATCCGGTGACGTCAGATCGGGACGAAGGCCAGATCGAGCGCGTCCGCCACCGCCTGGTGACGGATTTCGCCGCCGGAGACGTTGAGTCCGTTCGCCAGATGCGGATCGGATTTCATCGCTGCTTCAGCACCTTCGCTTGCGATCTTCAGAACGAAAGGGAGTGTCGCATTGTTGAGCGCGAAGGCCGAGGTGCGCGCCACCGCCCCCGGCATGTTGGCCACGCAATAATGGATGACGCCGTCCACCTCGTAGACCGGATTGTCGTGGGTGGTCGCCCGCGAGGTTTCGAAGCAGCCGCCCTGGTCGATGGCGATGTCGACCAGCACCGAACCGCGCTTCATCGTCTTCAGCATGTCGCGGGTGACGAGCTTCGGCGCCGCCGCGCCGGGCACCAGCACGGCGCCGATCACCAGCTCGCATTTGGTGACGGCGTTGGCGATCGCCGCCTTCTAGGCATAAGCAGTCTTGATCTGGCTGCCGAAGAACATGTCGAGCTCGGCCAGCCGGGCGTTGGAGATGTCGTAGATGGTGACGTCGGCGCGCATGCCGACCGCCATTTGCGCGGCGTTGACGCCGGCGACGCCGCCGCCGAGGATGGCGACCCGCGCCGGCGC
>JAQGLF010000035.1 GCA_028293025.1 Alphaproteobacteria bacterium | reverse complement strand
GCCGCGACGGCGCGCGCCTGCGGCCCGACGCCGCTGCTTTCGCCGCCGCCCCGGCCGCCTCGATCGACCGGGCGGTGATGGAGAAAGCCGGCCGCGTCGCCGTCGCCCCGGTCGAGATGGGCTGGTCGGACGTCGGCAGCTGGGATGCGGTCCACGCGCTCGGCCCGCGCGACGCCGACGGCAATCTCCTCGCCGGCGACGTCGTCGCGCCGGACAGCCGCAACTGCCTCATCCGCTCGGATGGACCGGTCGTGGTCGCGCTCGGCGTCGAGGATCTGATCGTCGTCGCGACCGAACGGGCCGTGCTCGTCGTGCGGCGGGGCGAGAGCCAGCGGGTCGGCGAGGCCCTCGACGCGCTGGAGGCAAGGCGTCACAAGCCCTCCGACTGATTTCGAAAAACATTGCGCCAAAAAGTGGGAACCGGTTTTTGGCAAAAGCAATGTGACAACAAGAGAAGCAAAGGAGCGAGTCGTGCCCGAACGCCGTCCCCTCGGCCGTAGCGGCCTTGCCACCCCCCGCCTGATCCTCGGCGGCAACGTCTTCGGCTGGACCGCCGACCGCGAAACCAGCTTCCGCCTGCTCGACCGCTTCGCGGAAGCCGGCGGAACGATGGTCGACACGGCCGACGTCTATTCGGCCTGGGCCCCCGGCCACAAAGGCGGCGAATCCGAGACGATCATCGGCGAGTGGCTGAAGCGGCGCGGCGGCAAAGGCGATTTCCTGGTCGCGACCAAGGTCGGCATGCTGCCGGGCGAAGGCGGCGAGAAGCTCGAGCCGGCGCGGATCGCCGCCGCCGCCGAAGCCTCGCTCCGCCGCCTGGGGGTCGAGGCGATCGACCTTTATTATGCCCATCAGGAGGATGCGAAAACGGAGCTCGAAGACAGCCTCGTCGCCTTCGATGCCCTGGTGAAGGCCGGCAAGGTGCGGGCGCTCGGTGCGTCCAATTATTCGGCGGAGAGTCTTTCACGGGCGCTCGACATCTCCGAACGGCGAAGCCTCGCCCGCTACGAGGTGCTGCAGCCCGAATATAATCTGATGGCGCGCGACAAGTTCGAAGGTGCGCTGCAGGACGTTTGCATCGAGAACGGGCTCGGCGTCCTTCCTTATTACGGCCTCGCCTCCGGCTTCCTCACCGGCAAATACCGCTCGCGCGAGGATGAAGGAAAGAGCGTCCGCGGAAGCCGCATGACCAAATATCTCGAAGGACGCGGGCTCGCCGTTCTCGCGGCGATGGACGGGATCGCCGCCGAGACCGGCGCCAGCCTCGCCCAGATCGCCTTGGCCTGGGTCGCCGCCCAGCCCGGACTCACCGCGCCGATCGCCAGCGCCACCAGCCTCGAGCAGCTCGACGAGCTTATCGGCGCGATGACGCTGGAGCTGGATGCGGACCAGCTCCGCCGCCTCGACGAGGCGTCGCGCGAGGTCGAGCCGGCCTGAACCGCTCGCGCGATTACTTCGCGGGCGGCGGCGCGCCTTTCGCGCCGGGCCGGGCGATGGCGTACATCTCCCAGGCGATCTGACGCATCAGGCCCTGCTTGTCGCCGGGCTGCTCGTAGAGATCGAAATGGGAGCGGCCGGGGAGGAAGGTGATGCTGGCATGCGCGCCCAGCCGCTGCAGCACCGCCTGCAGCCGATGCGCCGAACCGTCGAGGTGGAAGGTGTCCGCGGTGCCGACGATGACGTGGATCTTGCCGTCGAGACGGGGCTTCAGCGCGGGCCAGTCGCGCTGGAGCCGCCAGGCGATGTCGAAATGGTCCCGCCAATAAGCGGCGACGGCGGGATCCACGGCGCCGGTGCTGCGGTCGAACAGGGGCAATGGCCGGCCGTCAGGGCCTTTCGGCGAGAACACCCAGTCGAACGAGGCGAACTGGCCGCCATAGGCGCCGATCACCCCTTCGAGCCGCCCGAAGTCGCGAATGCTGGCGACCTCCCGGCCCTGATAGCGGACCAGCGGGATGGCGGCGCCCGCGGCGTCGACATAGGCGTTCGCGTTCGGGCGGTAGATGTCGATGCCGGTGAAGTCGTGAAAGTCGCTCGGATCGGGCGAGGTCGACCAGGTGCCGCCGAACAGATCCGGATAGCGCACCTGCAGCCAGAGCGTCGCCCAGCCGCCCGAGGAATGGCCGTTGAGGAAGCGCCCGTTCGCCCGCGCGTCCATCCGATAATGTTTCTCCAGCCAGGGGATGAGCTCGGCGGTCAGCGCTTCGCCCCATGGTCCGTTATTGACCGAATCGGCGAATTCGTGGGTGCCGGTGGGCGAGCTTTCGTCGAGCACCACCCAGATCATCGGCGGCAGCTCGCTTTTGGCCATCCTCCGGATCGCCCGCGCCGCGGCGCTGCGCGCGCTGGCGAGCGTGCTGCCGAAGCCCTGCGTCATGTACAAGGTCGGCCAGCTGGCCCGGCCTGCCGGAGCGTAGGCCGGCGGCAGACCGATCCACCCGCGCATGTGGATCGGGCGCCCCCAGAAGGCGCTGAGCTTCGGGCTGACGAAATCGATCGGCACGGCCGCCCCGAGTGAGCGGCGCAGCTCCGCCCGCTCCGCCTCAGGCGCGGCAGCGACGGTGGCGTCGGGATCGTCGGCCGGGAGAATGTCGGTCAGGACGAGGGCCGGCGGCGGCCCGGGCAACGTGGCTTCGGCCACGCGCGACACGATATCGCCCTCGCCGCGGCCGCCGTAATTGTAATCGTGATTGCGGTCGAGCACCGCCTGGAAGCGATAGCGCCCCGGCGGCAGCGCGGAGAAAGGCGCCGGAAAGGTGTCGGTCTCCGCGTCGACAATGGCCGTCTCGCCCGGCGCCAGCGCGCCGACCTCGCGCGCGGCCACCGCGGTGCCGGTGGGGTTGAACGGCGAGGCGTCGAGGGGCTCGTCGGCCTTCGTGCCCGGCTGGACCGGCGCCGCGAAGACGATCAACCGGCCCGAAACCGCCCCCCTGATCGCCGGCCCGAGCGACACCGGGATCTCGACCGGCGCGGTAAGCGCGGCGGCGGGAATGGCGGCGATCGCCGCCGCCAACAAGAAGCCCAACCGCATAACCTTTCTCCCCCAGCCGCGATTCGCGCCGGCACGGTGTCACCGCTTCCCGGCGCTGCCGCAAGCAGCAAGGCTCGCAGGGCGGCGTCAGGCGGCCACCGCGGGCGCCCGCGGCTTCGGCGGGTCGCCGGCGGCGAGCATCTTTTCCCAATGGGCGGGGGTGACCGCGCGTAGATATTCCTGCTGGAATTCGGGCGTCAGCAGCTCGAACATCGTGCAGCCGTCGATCCAGAACTCGATGACATGGAACAGGCCGCCGCCGCGGGCGAGCACCTTCGCCGGGACGCCGTGGCGGGCGGCGATCGCCTTCACCTCCTCCACCGACAAAGGCGTGGCGATGGCGGCGTGGAACGGGCCGTTGCGCTTGCTGGTCCCCATCCGGTCCTCGCCCTGCACGTCGCCGGGCGCCTCATGCAATTCGGTGCCGCGCGGATAGACTTCGATCGTCGAATTGCGCGCGTCGCCGGCCATCGCCACCCACGACGCCCGGCCGACCGGCGGGAAGGGGAAGGCCCGGCCGCCCCAGATTTCCGCCATCATCCGCGCCGTCCGCTCCGGCTCGTCCGCCTCGATCGAAATGTGAAAGATCATCCTGGCCTCCCTTGCTGGCGGAGCCGCTAGAATATGGCACATTCTGTGTCAACATGAATTTGACACGGCCTGTGCCACTTTCTAGGGCGGCGACATGAGCGCAGCCGAACCTAGCATAAGCAAGCGCGCGGCGCACCGGCAGGACGTCACCCGTCGGATCGAGGATGCGCTGCTCGAATGCATGGCAGCGGGGCAAATGAACCGCCTCAATCACGATGCGCTGGCGGAGATGACCGGCGTTTCCCGTCGCACCGTCTATCGTTATTTCCCCGACCGCGAGGCGCTGATGAAGGCGCTCTGGCACCGCACCACCCGCGCCGCCGGCCCCGCCGTCGGCTTCCCCCGCGACGCGGACGAAATTCTGGCGCGACTCGACCCGGTCTATCGCGGCTTCGACGAGAACGCCGCCGCGATGATGGTCGCGCTCACCACGCCGGAAGGCCGGGCGGTGCGCAACTCGGTGAAGGCGGAGCGCGACGCAGGATGGCGCAAGGCGCTGGCGAAGGAGACGGAGAAGCTCGCCGAGCCCGACCGCAAGATGGCTCTGGGCGTGATCCAGTTGCTCAGCACCGGCCTCGCCTGGCGCGAGCTTCGCGACCAATGGGACCTCGACGGCGGCGAGATCGCTACCGCCTGCCGCTGGGCGATCGCGACTTTGCTGCGCGATCTCGAGGAACGGGAAGGCCGGCCGCTCAGTCGGGACGAAAGCGGCGGCGGCCCGGCTCCAGCGCGAAGCGAAAGTTCGGCTTGATCTCGAGATTCACGAACTCGCCGGCCGAAGGCGCTTCGCGGAGCGCACGGTAGACCTCCTCCGGCACGTCGAAATAGGAATAGAGCGCGCCGCCTGCGTACCAGATGTCGAGGGTACCGCTTTCCGGATGGTAGCGGGCGCGTTCGACGGCGCTCGAATCGAAGTCGGTAACCAGCGGCAGGTCGTCGGCCATCAGCGCCCCGCTTTCTCTCCCGCCACATAGGCATCGAGCCGCGCCAGATGCGCCGCGCGCTCTTCCTCGTCGAGGAAGGCGCCAAGGAAGGAGTTGCGCGCCAAAGTCGCCAGCGCCTCACGTCCCAGCCCGCGCGCTTCGGCCACGGCCCGATAATTGGCGTTCACATAGCCGCCGAAATAAGCGGGATCGTCGGAATTGATCGTCGCCCGCAGGCCCGCCTCCAGCATGCGGTCGATCGGATGGTCCGCCATGTCGCCGATGCCGCGGAGCTTGAGGTTGGAGAGGGGACAGACGGTCAGCGTCATCTCCCCTCGCGCCAGCCGTTCGACAAGGGCCGGATCCTCCAGGGCGCGGTTGCCGTGATCGAGCCGGTCGATGTGCAGCAGGTCGAGCGCCTGGCGGACATAATCGGGCGGCCCCTCCTCACCCGCATGGGCGACGCGCTTCAGGCCGCGCTCCCCCGCCGCCGCGAACACGCGCGCGAACTTCTCCGGCGGATGGCCGAGCTCCGAGGAATCGAGCCCCACCGCCTCGATCCGGTCGAGCCACGGCTCCGCCTGCCGCAGCGTCTCGAAGGCCGCCGCCTCGTCGAGATGGCGCAGGAAGCAGAGGATGAGCTTCGCGCTCATGCCGTGCCGCTCGCGCGCCTCGTCCATACCAGCGAGCAGCCCGGCCATCACCGTGCCGAACGGGATGCCGCGATCCGTGTGGGTCTGCGGGTCGAAGAAGATCTCGGCATGGACCACGGCGTCCGCGGCCGCCCGGTCGAAATAAGCCAGTGCGAGGTCGCGGAAATCCTCCTCGGTCCGCAGCACCGCGGCGCCCTGGTAATAGATGTCGAGGAAATCCTGGAGGTTCGAGAAATCATAGGCCGCGCGCAATTCCTCGACGCTGGCGAAGGGGATATCGACCCCGTTCCGCCGCGCCAGAGCGAACATCAGCTCGGGCTCGAGGCTGCCTTCGATATGGATGTGGAGCTCGGCCTTGGGGAGGCCGGCGATGAAGGCAGCGAGATCCGCCATGTCAGAGCCCGACATCCTCCAGCGACAGCAAGGTCGCGTTGCCGCCGGCGCTGGTCGTGTCGGTGCTGGTCACCCGCTCGGCGCAGAAACGGGGGAGATAATGGGGCCCGCCGGCCTTTGGCCCGGTCCCGGACTGGCCTTCGCCGCCGAAGGGCTGCGAGCCGACGATGGCGCCGATCATCGAACGGTTGACGTAGAGATTGCCGACGGTCCCCGCCTCCTCGACCGTCTCCGCGGCCCGGGCGATGCGGCTGTGGAGGCCCATGGTGAGGCCGAAGCCTGAGCCGTTGATCCGCGCGACCGTCTCGGCCAGCCGCCCCGCCTTCCAGGTGGTGACGTGGAGCAGGGGCCCGAACCATTCCTTCTTCAGGTCCTCGATCCGATCGATGGCGATCAGGGTGGGCGGGACGAACAGCCCATTTTGTGCTCCTGCGGACGCAGGAGCCCAGTCTTCGGCGCCGTTCTGGGTTCCTGCTTTCGCAGGAACACCAATGGTCTTGATCCACCTCCCCCGCATCTCCTCGCGATGGGCCATCAGCCGGTCGTAAGCGCCTTGGTCGATCACCGGCCCGACATCGGTCGCCGGATCGGCGGGGTCGCCGACGACGAGCGTGTCCATGGCGCCGGCGAGCATCTCCAGCGTCCGCTCGGCAATCTCCTCCTGGAGGACGAGCAGCCGCAGGGCCGAACAGCGCTGGCCGGCCGAGCGGAAGGCGGAAGTGACGACGTCGACCACCACCTGCTCGGGCAGAGCGGTCGAATCGACGATCATCGCGTTGATCCCGCCGGTCTCGGCGATGAAGGGGATGATCGGCCGCTCGTCATCCTCGAGCAAAGAGCGGGCGATGCGTTTGGCGGTCGCGGTCGAGCCGGTGAAGGCGATGCCGGCGATGCGGCTGTCCTCGACCAGAGCGGCGCCCATGTCCGGCCCGCCCTCGGCGAGCACCAGCACGTCCTCGGGGATGCCGGCGCTGTGGGCGAGACCGACCGCATAGCCGGCGATGGCCGGCGTCTGCGGCGCCGGCTTCGCCACCACCGCATTGCCGGCAACCAAGGCGGCGCTCACCTGGCCGAGGAAGATGGCGAGCGGAAAATTCCAGGGCGCGATGCAGACCCAGACGCCGCGTCCTTCCATCCGCAGCACATTGCGCTCGCCGGTAGGCCCCGGCAGCTCGATGGGCTGCAGCCCCCGCCGCGCCTCGGCGGCGTAATAACGGCAGAAATCCGCCGCCTCGCGCACTTCGGCAAGCGAGTCGGGGATCGTCTTCTTCGCCTCCTGGACGCAGATCCGCATCAGCGCGTCCCGTTCGCTTTCGAGCAGGTCGGCGAGGCGATCGAGGCAGGCGGCGCGATGCTCGACCGGCTCCGCGACCCAGGCGGGGAAGGCAGAGAGGGCGCGGGAGACAAATGCCTCGCCTCCCGCTCGCGGGAGGGGGTGGGGCCCTGGTTCGTCCCCCGGACGAACCTTAGCGGGCTCCCACAGGGGTGGGGCAACCTGAGCTGCTGTAGCCCCACCCCCTGGCCCTCCCGCAAGCGGGAGGGGAGCTCTCGCCACCACCCCCGCGACCCGCGCCAGCTCCATCCGATCGCTGAGGTCGAGCCCTTCGCTATTGCCCCGCACCGGCTCGTACAGGTCCTTCGGCAGCGGAATGGCCGGATGCCGCGTCCCGCCGACCGCGGCGATCTTCGCCACCGGATCGGCGAGCAGATCGGCGTCGGACAGCCGTTCGTCGGCGAGCTGGTGGACGAAGCTCGAATTGGCGCCGTTCTCGAGCAGCCGCCGGACGAGGTAAGCGAGGAGGTCGCGGTGGCCGCCGACCGGCGCGTAGATGCGGGTCTTGTAGCCCTGCTCGCGCACCAGGCCCTCGTACAGGCCCTCGCCCATGCCGTGCAGCCGCTGGAACTCGAAGTCGCGGCTGCCGCCGGCCCATTCGAGCAAAGTGGCGACGGTCAGCGCATTATGGGTGGCGAAGGCGGGGAAGATGTGCGCCGCCCGGAGCATGTCGCGCGCGCAGGCGAGATAGGAGACGTCGGTCGCCGCCTTGCGCGTGAACAAGGGATAATCGAGGAGCCCCTGCTCCTGCGTCCGCTTGATCTCGCTGTCCCAATAGGCGCCCTTGACCAGGCGGACGGCGATCCGCCGGCCCGTCTGTGCGCCCAGCGCATCGACCCAGCCGATCAGCGGCCGGCACCTTTTGCCATAGGCCTGGACCGCCATGCCGAGCCCGTCCCAGCCTTTCAGCGATTCCAGGCCGCCCACCTGCGCGATGATGTCGAGGCTCATCTCCAGCCGTTCGCTCTCCTCGGCATCGATGGTGAAGCCAATCCCCTTGTCGCGGGCGAGCAGCGCCAGAGCCTCGATTTGCCCGACCAGCGACGGCACGCATTTCTCATATTGCGCCACCTCGTAGCGCGGATGGAGCGCGGACAATTTCACAGAGATCGAATGGCCGCGCTCCGCCACCCGGCCGACGGCGCGGATCGCGCCTTCATAGGAACCGAAATAGCGCTCGGCGTCGGGGAAGGTGCGCGCCGCCTCGCCGAGCATGTCGAAGCTGGCGGTGAAGCCGGCATTGTCCTTCTTCTCCATCCGCCGGAGCGCTTCGTCGATCGTCCGGCCCATGACGAAGATCTCGCCCATCAGCCGCATCGCCGAGCCGACCGCCTGGCGGACGAACGGCTCGCCAGCGCGGCCGATCAGCCGCTTGAGCGCGCTCGCCTGCTCGCTGCCGGCGACCAGAGCACGGCCGATCACCAGCCCCCAGGTCGCCGAATTGACCAAAGTCGAATGCGACTTGCCGCGATGCGCCTTCCAGTCGGCGTCGCCCAGTTTGTCGGCGATCAATTGGTCTGCCGTCTCGGGATCGGGCACGCGCAGGAAGGCCTCGGCGAGCGACAGGAGGGCGATCCCCTCCGACGTGTTCAGCCGATATTCCTGGAGGAACTGGTTGACCCAGCCGGTCGACTGGGCGCTGCGCAGCTCGGCCAGCATCGCCAGCGCCCGGCTTTCGACCCGGTGCCGCGATTCGGAATCGAGCGCTGCGTGCTTCAGCAGCGGCTTCAGCACCTCCGGCTCGGGTGCGCGGTGGAGGCGGCGGATGTCGGCGCGGGCGGATGCCGTAGCGTCAGGAGCGAGGTCGGTATCGCGGGGCTTGAGTCTCATGACGGGCCCGCTCTAGACCGACCTCATGCCTGTCGCCAGCATCGAAGAGATCAGGGGAAAGGTCGGGACCGAGATCGGCGTCTCGGACTGGATCCTCGTCGACCAGGCGCGGATCGACGCGTTCGCGGGGGCGACCGAGGATCGGCAATTCATCCATGTCGATCCGGAGGCTGCGGCGCGCACGCCGTTCGGCGGCACCATTGCCCACGGCTTCCTGACCCTGTCGCTGCTGAGCCGGATGGCCGCCGACGCCATGCTCCGCCCCGAAGGCGTGAAGATGGGCGTCAATTACGGCCTCGACCGCGTCCGCTTCCTCGCCCCCGTCCGCTCGGGCCGCCGCGTCCGGGGGCGCTTCACCCTCAAGAGCATCGAGGAGAAGCGCCCCGGCCAATGGCAGTTCCTCCACGCCGTCACTGTCGAGATCGAGGGCGAGGACAAGCCCGCTTTGCTGGCCGAGTGGATCGGGCAGGTTTTCGTATGACTAGATCCTCCCCGAAACGGGGAGGGGGACCAGCCGCAGGCTGGTGGAGGGGGCCCGCGTCTCCATGCTCGCTGCGCTCGCCCCCCTCCACCGCACGGCGAGCGGTCCCCCTCCCGGTTTCGGGGCGGAGTGAAAGAAAGGACTTCCAATGACCCGCGAAGCCGTCATCGTCGCCACCGCCCGCACGCCGATCGGCCGGGCCTATCGCGGCGCGTTCAACGCCACGCCCTCCCCCACCCTCGCCGCGCATGCCATCCGCGCGGCGGTCGAGCGGGCCAAGGTCGATCCGGCCGAGGTCGAGGACTGCATCATCGGCGCCGCCCTCCAGCAGGGCGTGCAGACGACGATCGGCCGCACCTCGGGTTTGCGCGCGGGCCTTCCCGTCACCACCGCCGGCATGTCGATCGACCGACAATGCTCGTCCGGCCTGATGTCGATCGCCACCGCCGCCAAGCAGATCATCGTCGACCGGATGGACGTGCTCGTCGCCGGCGGGGTCGAATCGATCAGCCTGGTCCAGACGCCGGAGATGCGGGTCGGCTCCGATCCCGAGCTACTCTCGATGCACAACGGCATCTACATGCCGATGATCCAGACCGCCGAGGTAGTCGGCAACCGCTACACGGTCAGCCGCGAGCGGCAGGACGAATATGCGCTCCGCTCCCAGCAGCGCACCGCCGCCGCCCAGGCCGCCGGCCGATTCGACGACGAGATCGTCCCCGTCACCACGAGGATGAAGGTCACCGACAAGGCGACCGGCGAGACCAGTATGAAGGAGATCACGCTGACGAAGGACGAGGGCAACCGCCCCGAGACCACGCTCGAGGGCCTACGCGCGCTGCAGCCAGTAATGGGACCGGAGGCGATGATCACCGCCGGCAATGCGAGCCAGCTCTCGGACGGCGCCTCGGCCTGCGTGCTGATGGAGGCGGGCCTCGCCGAGAGCCGCGGCCTGCAGCCGCTCGGCCGCTATGTCGGCATGGCCGTCGCCGGCACCGAGCCCGACGAGATGGGCATCGGCCCGGTCTTCGCCGTGCCGAAGCTGCTGAAGCGCTTCGGGCTGACGGTTGACGACATCGGCCTCTGGGAGCTGAACGAAGCCTTCGCCGTCCAGGTCCTCTATTGCCAGGACCGGCTCGGCATCCCCGACGACAAATTGAACGTCGACGGCGGCGCCATCTCCATCGGCCACCCCTACGGCATGTCCGGCGCCCGCATGACGGGCCACGCGCTCATCGAAGGCAAGCGCCGCGGCGCCAATTGGGTGGTGGTGACGATGTGCGTCGGCGGCGGCATGGGCGCGGCGGGGCTGTTCGAGGTGCTGTAGGCTGCTTGACTGACAACAAAACGCCGTTCGGACATGGGGCGTACTCTGCCCGCGATGGATTTGTAGAGCCGCCGTCGCTCAGCTCGCGTAAAGCGCCGCCTCCGCCGCCCGCCGGCGGGTGAGGCCCGCCATCACCTTCTTGTTGGCCTTGTTCCACTTGGCGAACTCGGCCGCGGCGCCCGCAAAATCGCCCGCTTTATGCTTCTTCAATAAGGTGCTCGAGGTGAGATTGCCGATGCCGACATTGTAGGCGAACGAGACCATCGCATCGAACTGGTGCTGGGTCGTCGGCGCCGTCCCGATCGCGGTCATCACCTTGACGGCGAACTTGGCGAGGTCGGAGGCGAAGCGGTCGTCGCATTGCGCCTGCGTCCAGACCACGCCCGGCTTGACGTCGGCCCCCGTCGTTCCCCAGCCGATCGTCCACGGATCGGCGCCCGTTCCCGGATCGGGATAGGCGCCGAAGCTGCCGTCGCTCCGGCGCTTCTCGCACCCTTCGAAGCTTTGGATGAGCTTGATGCAGGCTGCGCTCGGTTGCATGTCCCGTCTCCCCATGACGCGGCGGCTGGAGTGGCGAGGCTGATACGGACGTGACCGCCTGTCAAGCGAAGCTCCGCGCCCGAATGTAAGGCAGCATTCACTTCGACGCGCTACATTGCGCTTCACCCGTGAAATCCTATTTAGGCGGGTGCAGCATCCGAAAGTTTCGCCATGGCCGACCGCGACCCGAACCTGAAGCCCGACAAGGACCCGCAGGGCACCAACCCCTGGATGAAGAGCCTCTTCATCTGGGCTGGCATCCTGCTCGCGCTCATCCTCTTCGTGCAGGTGGTCGACGGCGGCGGGCGCGGCACGACGGGGAGCGCGATCGCTTATTCGGATTTCCTCAACCGGGTCGACGCCGGCTCGGTGAAGGAGGCGGCGATCGGCAAGGACGTCATTACCGGCAAGCTCACCACCGGCGATTCGTTCAAGACCAACGCCATCCCCGATCCGCAGCTGACCGACCGCCTGCGCGCCAAGGGAGTCCAGTTCACCGGCCAGCCGGAGGCGCAGACCTCGGTCTGGCTGATCCTCCTCTACCAGTCGCTGCCCTTCCTGCTCATCCTCGGCGTCGCCTTCTTCATCATGCGGCAGATGCAGAAGAATGCGGGCTCGGGCGCGATGGGCTTCGGCAAATCGAAGGCGCGGCTGCTCACCGAGAAGCAGGGCCGGGTGACGTTCGACGACGTCGCCGGCATCGACGAGGCGCGCGAGGAATTGCAGGAGATCGTCGATTTCCTCAAGGACCCGACCAAATTCGCGCGGCTCGGCGGCAAGATCCCGAAGGGCGCCCTACTCGTCGGCCCGCCGGGCACCGGCAAGACCCTGCTCGCCCGCGCCATCGCCGGCGAGGCGAACGTGCCCTTCTTCACCATCTCCGGCTCGGATTTCGTCGAGATGTTCGTCGGCGTCGGCGCCAGCCGGGTGCGCGACATGTTCGATCAGGCGAAGAAGAATGCGCCCTGCATCGTCTTCATCGACGAGATCGACGCGGTCGGCCGCCATCGCGGCGCCGGCCTCGGCAACGGCAATGACGAGCGCGAGCAGACGCTGAACCAGCTTCTCGTCGAGATGGATGGCTTCGAAGCGAATGAAGGCATCATCATCATCGCCGCCACCAACCGGCCCGACGTGCTCGACCCGGCTTTGCTTCGCCCCGGCCGCTTCGACCGCCAGGTGGTGGTGCCGCGCCCCGACATCGACGGCCGCGAGAAGATCCTCGCCGTCCATATGAAGAAGGTGCCGCTGGCCCCGGACGTCGATCCGCGCACCATCGCCCGCGGCACGCCCGGCTTCTCGGGCGCCGATCTCGCCAACCTCGTCAACGAGGCCGCCCTGCTCGCCGCCCGCAAGGGCAAGCGCCTGGTGGCGATGAGCGAGCTCGAGCTCGCCAAGGACAAAGTGATGATGGGCGCCGAGCGCAAATCGATGGTGATGACCGAGGACGAGAAGAAGGCGACCGCCTATCACGAGGCCGGCCATGCTCTGGTCTCGCTCCACGTCCCCGGCTGCGACCCGCTGCACAAGGTGACGATCATCCCGCGCGGCCGGGCGCTGGGCGTGACCTGGAACCTGCCCGAGCGCGACCGCTATTCGATGACGATGAAGCAGATGAAGGCGCGGCTCGCGCTCTGCTTCGGCGGCCGCATCGCCGAGCAGCTCATCTACGGCCAGGACGAACTCAACACCGGCGCCTCCAACGACATCCAGCAGGCGACCGAAATGGCCCGCTCGATGGTCATGGAATATGGCATGTCGGAGCGGCTCGGCTGGCTGCGCTACCGCGACAATCAGGAGGAAGTGTTCCTCGGCCACAGCGTCTCGCGCGCCCAGCACGTCTCGGAAGAGACCGCCCGGCTGATCGACCAGGAGGTCCGCCGCCTGCTCGAGGAGGCAGAGGGCGTCGCCCGCACGGTGCTTACCGACAATCTCGACGAGCTCCACCGCCTCGCCACCGCCTTGCTCGAATTTGAGACGCTGACGGGCGAGGAATCGAAGCGCGCGATCCGCGGCGAGGATATCGGCCGCGAGGACCCGCTGAACCGCCGGCCGTCGCTGCCGCTCCCGGGCACGTCCATCCCCTCCACCCGCCGCCCGCGCGGCGGGATCGGCGGGCCGGCGCCCCAGGGGGCGTAGCCGCAAAGGCTAATCGAGCGTCGGGAAGTAGGATTCGAGCTTCCCATTGCGGCGGAT
>JAQGLF010000025.1 GCA_028293025.1 Alphaproteobacteria bacterium | reverse complement strand
CGAGACGTCGCCGAACCGGATCGAATCGCCGCGGCGGAACGGCTTGTCGAACAGGATCGAGAGCGCCGCGAACAGATCGGAGAAGATGCCCTGGGCGGCGAGGCCGATGGCGATGCCGCCGATACCGAGGCCGGCGACGAGGCCGGTGACGTTGACGCCGAGATTGCTGAGGATGAGAATGATCGCGATCGCGAACAAGGCGACGGTCGCGAGCAATCGGATGATGCCGACCGCGGAGCCGAGCGTCGAATGGCCCTCATCCGCGCCGACGCGGAATTCGATATAGCCGAGCACCAGCTCGCGCGCCCAGATCGCCGCCTGGATGGCGAAGGCGATGACGAAGAGCGCGTGGATCAGGCTCATGATCGCCGGCGGCGTCTGGGCATGATCGGCGACCAGCTCCGCCGAGGCCATGATCATGAAATAGATTTTCGTCCTGGCGAGGACGCGGGCGAAGATCATCGGCCAGTGCGGATCGGTGCCGAACTTCTCGATCAGCTTGCAGCCGAGCGAGCGGATGGCGATCATCGCCAGCGTGACCGCCGTGCCGATGGCGGCGGCGATGACGATGCCGATGATGTTGCCGCTCACCCAGTGCGAGAAATCGGCGGCAAGAGCGGTGCTTCGCTCCGTGAAGCTGGCGCCGGCATGCGCGGCGGGGACGGCGGCGCGCGAGGCAGCCGTTCCGACATGCTGGGTGGAAAAGGTCTTGAAACCGGGCATCAGGCTGCTTTCGTTTCGCCCAAATCCTGCTTGGCCGCTTCGGCCGCCATCTCCGCCTCCGCCCGCCGTTTCGATTTGCCGGTCGCCTTTGCCCGATCCTTCGCCTTCCCGTCCACCCTCGCCGTCTCCTCGGGCAGTGCGTCGAGGAACGCGACCAGCCCGCGCTCGGCGGCGGAAAGATATTTGCTCGCGCGCGGGAGCTTGCGCTCGCCGATCGCCCCGGCGTCCTTGGCGGCTTCGATCAAGGCCGGATGGACATAGGATTTGCGGCTGATTGCGGGCGTGTTGCCGAGCGCCTCGGCGACCGGCTCGATCATGCTCTTGAGGTCCACCTTGCCCTTTTCGGCGATCCGTTCGAGCAATGCCTCGAAGGCGATGACGCTGGCGCCCCAGGTGCGGAAATCCTTGGCGGTGAATTCGTCGCCCATCGCTTCCTTGAGATAGGCGTTCACATCCGCCGAGCCGACGACGCGCACCGCGCCGTCGTCGTCGACATATTCGAACAGATTCTGGCCGGGCAGGTCCTGCGTCCGCCGGGCGATGCGGGCCAGGTTGCGGTCGGCGATGGTGACGGTGCGGCGGATGCCGTGCTTGCCGGTATAAGTGATCTTGAGGCTGCCGCGCGTCACCGTGGCGTGGCGGTTCCGCAGGGTCGTCGCGCCGAAGCTCTTGTTCTCCTTGGCATATTCCTCGTTGCCGACGCGCATCCGGGTCTCGTCGATCAGCCGCAGCACGCCCGCGAGCACGGTCTCGAAGGCGGTGGGCCTGCCCTTGATATCCTCCTCGATCCGCTTCCTGAGCTTCGGCAGCGCTCGGCCGAAGGCGGCGAGCCTTTCATATTTCAGGATCTCCTGCCGGGCCCGGAAATCGGGATGATAGCGATATTGCTTGCGGCCCCGGGCATCGTAGCCGGTCGCCTGGATATGGCCGTTTGGCCTGGGGCAGAACCAGCAGCGCACGTAAGCCGGCGGCATGCCGACCGCGTTCAGCCGGTCGATCTCGTCGCGGTCGGTGACGCGGCTGCCGTCCGCATGGAAATACATCCAGTAGCGGCCGCGTCGCTTGCGGGTGATGCCGGGAAGGGACCGGTCGTCGACATAACAGAGCATTGCGGCCCTAAATCGCCCGTGGGGCCGCTTCGTTCCGGAACGGCGGCCGGGGAGCGCTCGTTGGCATCGCGACACCGAAAAGACGGCCGAAGAAGAAGGAGCGCAACCATGCCCAAGATCGCGGATGCCAGGATCCTGATCGTCGCCACCGACGGCTTCGAGGATTCGGAGCTCCTCGAGCCGCGCCGCATCTTGCTGGAGCGCGGCGCCGACGTGACCCTCGCCTCGCTGAAGACCGGTGAGATCAAGGGCGACAAGGGCGCGACAATCGCGGCGGAGATCGCGATCGAGCAGGTCGACGACGGCGATTACGACGCCCTGCTGCTTCCCGGCGGCACCAAGAATCCCGACAAGTTGCGGATGAACGAGACGGTGGTCGGCACCGTCCGCACCTTCGTCAAATCCGGGCGGCCGGTCGGCGCCATCTGTCATGGGCCGTGGCTGCTGGCAGAGGCCGATGTGCTGGAAGGGCGGACCGTCACCAGTTGGCCGTCGATCCGCACCGACCTTCGCAATGCCGGCGCGGAGGTGGTGGACCGGGAGGCGGTGACCGACGGCAATCTCGTCACCAGCCGCAAGCCCGAGGACATTCCCGCTTTCGCCGAGGCCTTCATCGCCTTGGTCGAGAAAGCGGACGCGCCGCTCGCGACGGCCTGAGCCTCAGCCTGCAGCGGGTTCCGGCAAGGGCATGGATTTGCGCCAGGGCTTGCGCGCTTCCTCCCGGCTGCGGCGGCTGACGAGCGTGTCGAAGCCGATCTGCACGCCGACCAGGGCCAGCACGAAGGGCTGGAAGGCGATGCCGACGAAGAACGAGCCGACCAGATAGACGATCTGTGCCGACTGCAGCGCGGTGGCGAGCGGCGCGATCCAGGCATCTTCGGGCACGTCGCTGCGGCGATGGCGGCGGCGGACCACCTCCATCCGCACGAGCCCTGTCAGATGGAGGATCAGGAACATGAAGAGGCCGGGGAAACCCTGCTCGCCCAGCATCTCGAAATAGGAGCTGTGATAGGCGCGGCCTTCGTCGATCACCACCTGCTGGTCGACCGATTGGGAGCCGCCGACGCCGCTGTCGGCGCTCAGCGTCACCTGCAGGCGGTTGCCGCGAAAGGCGTCGAAGCCGCCGCCCAGGGGATGATGCTGGACGTAATCCCAGGTCCAGCCCCAGACGGCGAGGCGCGAGGCGGCCGAGCTGTCCGCCTGATAGCCCGAAATCGTCTCCATCCGCGACGAGAAGCTGTGCGGCAGGAAAGGCAAAGCCACGACCCCCGCGAACGCGATCAGGCCGCCGTAGAGGAAGCGCCGCTTGACGTCGCGCAGCAGCAGGAAGGTCACCACGCCGATGCAGATCAGCCCGGTCCGCGCCTCGGTGCCGACCGGGATCAGCAGGCAGGCGCCGACGAGGCCGGCCGCAAAGACGCGGACGCGCCAGTCCCTCGGGAAGATGGTGCCGTGGCGGGCGAGCCAGAGGATGATCGGGATCAAGGCGATGGCGATTGTCGAGATCGTGCTGCCTTCGTAGAGGCCGCTATTGCTGTCGACCATCAGGTTGAGCTCGCCATAGCCGCCGCCGGACAGGATCGTCTTGATGCCGCCGACGATGATGATCGCCGCCGCCGACAGGGTCATGAACAGCAGATAGGCCTCGACCCGCAGCCGCGTGCGCAGGGTCAGCGGCAGGAAGATCGCCCAGATCATCGATTTCCACACCCACGACCATTTGGCGGCGGCGTCGACCGGGAAATCGGCGTGGAGGGTGGTGAAGCCGGCATAGAGGAGCAGGACCAGCATCAGGAACTGGCGCGGGGCGAAGCGGATCTCCTTCTTGTCGTCCGTCACCAGCCAGCCGCCGACGGCGAGGCCGGCGATGATCAGCGACAAAGGAATCCGGTTGAGCAGGAAATAAGAGAGCTGCTGGGGCGAGACGATGTCGACATAGGCATAAGCCAGGACGAACAGGAACGGCCGGCGGAAGCCGAGCGCCAGCAGCCCGAGCAGATAGGCGACGAAGAAGAGGTCACGCACCGGGCGCGGCCTTGCGGAACGGCCGGCGCCCGACGCGGGCCGCGGCCGGCGCGGGCAGGGCGGCCTTGTCGTCGTTCAGATCCGGCCGCGAGAGGAGGCGCCAGGCGGCGAGCAGCATCAGCCCGTGGCTCACCAGCAACGCGAAATTGTCGATCATGCCGGGCTCCTCGATCTGACCGTCTAGCTGGCCCCGGTTGACGGGCCGTTAAGCTAATCGTGCCAGAGCCGCCGCCATGCGCATCCTCCATGTGCTCGACCACAGCCTGCCGCTCCACAGCGGCTATACCTTCCGCACGCGCGCGATCGTCACCGCGCAGAAGGCGCGGGGGCTCGAGGTCGCCTGCCTGACCGGTGCCCGCCAGGGCGCGTCCGCCGAGGATCCGGAGGTGATCGACGGCATCACCTTCTTCCGCACGCCGTCGCCTCGGCCCGCGCCCTCGCCGCTCAGGGAATGGCGCGAGATCAGGGCGCTGGAGCGCAGGCTCGATCGGCTGGCCGAAACGTGGAAGCCCGACCGGCTGCACGTCCATTCGCCCGTGCTGAACGCACTGGCCGCCCTGCGCGTGGCGCGGCGGCGGGCGATCCCCTTGATCTATGAGATCCGTGCTTTCTGGGAGGATGCGGCGGTCGGCAACGGGACCGGGCGCGAGGGATCTTTCCGCTATCGCCTTACCCGCAGCCTCGAAACCTATGCCGCCCGGCGGGCGGAGACGGTGGCGGTGATCTGCGAGGGCCTGCGGTGCGACCTCGTCGCCCGCGGCATCGCCCCGGCAAAGATCATCGTCGCGCCGAACGGCGTCGACATGGTCCTGTTCGGCGATCCGCCGTTGCCCGATTTGAACCTCGCCCGGCGGCTCGGCCTCGCCGGCGCCGACGTCGTCGGCTTCATCGGCTCCTTCTACGATTATGAGGGTCTGGACGACCTCATCCTGGCCATGCCCCTGCTCCTCGCCCGGCGGCCACGGGCGCATCTGCTGCTCGTCGGCGGCGGGCCGATGGAGGCGGCGCTGAAGACGCAGGCGGAGGCCTCGCCGGCGAAGGAACGGATTCATTTCATCGGCCGCGTCCCGCATCACGAGGTGGAGCTTTATTACGGCCTGATCGACATCCTCGCTTATCCCCGCAAGAAGATGCGGCTGACCGAGCTGGTGACGCCGCTCAAGCCGCTCGAGGCGATGGCGCAGCGCAAGCTCGTCGTCGCCTCCAATGTCGGCGGCCATCGCGAGCTGATCGAGGACGGCGTGACCGGCACGCTGTTTCCCGCCGGCGATCCGCAAGCTCTTGCCGACGCGCTGGACGGGCTCTTCGCCAACCGGCCGCTCTGGGAGCAGCGGCGCGACCAGGCGCGGGCCTTCGTCGAGCGCGATCGTAACTGGTCGTCAAATATTTCCAGTTACATGCCGGCTTACCAACAGCTGACGGGCAAGGCGTAACCATGGCGAAATTCAACCGCACCGGCAAAAGGGGCAGCCTCCTCGACAATGGCGTGGCTGCGCTCGCCGCCCTGTCGGGCAGCTTCCTCGTTTACGCGATGCCGGACGGGTTGTTCTCGCGCATCATCGTCGCCAGCCGGCTGCCTTCATTCCTCGCCGCCGCGCAGCCGCCGCTGGGGATGAAGGCGCGGCTGGTCGTGATCGCCGCGATCGCCCTGGTCGTCTATGCCTTCATCTGGTCGCTGATGCGCGCCCTCGACGGGATCGGCCGCAAGCCGGTCGCGGCGGCGGAGGAGCCCGAGGCGGAAGCGCCCCGGCTGCGCCGCGCCGATGCCCATCCGGACGCGCCGTCGCGCCGGCCGATCTTCGCCGGCCGCGATCTCGGCGAGCCGGACCATGAGGAGGAGCCGCTCGAGCTCGAGACCGAGGCCGCTTTCGCGCCGGAGCCGGAAGCCGACGAGGCGCCCGAGCCCCAATCGGAGCCGCTTCCCGCCTTCCTGGTGGCACAGGAGCCGGAGCCCGAAGCGGTGGAGGAGCCCGAGCCGGCCGCCATCGTCGATGCTCCGGTCGCCTTCCACGAGGAAAGCTTCGCCTTGCCGGCGGCGCATGCCGCATCCGGCGAGGACGATTTCGAGGAAGACGAAGAGGTGGAAGAGGAGGGGTCGGAAGGCGACGATCAGTCGCTCACCCGGCTGATGCAGCGCTTCGAGAGCGGCCTCGGCCGCAAGCAGCAGGCGCTGGACGCGGCACCCCAGGCGGCGGAGCCGGAGCCGGAAGCCGAACCGATCCCGCAGGAGCGGGTCGGCCATCGCCTTCGCAGCGCCATTTCCGACCTCAACAAGATGTCCGCGCCCGGACGCTGAAGCCCGGCGCCCTCCGCAAGGGCGGCGCGAAGGTTAGGATTTCCGGCGGTCGTTCAGCCAGATCAGCAAGGCAAGCAGGATGCCGGCGCCCATGCCGACCAGAAAGCCGATGCTCGGCTGTCCCACCATCGTGCCGGCCACCGCGCCGGCGATGATCGCGATCGCGAGGACGGCGCCGCCCGCCTGCGTGTATCGGCCGCTCTGTCTCATCCACGGGCCATGGCAAATCGGCGCCGGTCCCGCCAGAGGCTGTGGTGAATTTCATCTTCACCCTCACGCGTTGCGATATCGCAACCTTGGCCCTTTAGGGGCGGCGGCGGGGAGAAAAGGGAGCAGGTTTTGCGTCACGACGTTCATTTCGCCGACCACGCCGCGCTGGCGGAGGCGGCGAGCCTTATCGAGAAATTCGGAGACCATGCGCCGTCCGAGGCGGCGCGCCTCGCCGGCGAGAGCCGCGAGGTCGGCAACGTCATCCATTTCTGCCGCTGGCGCCAGATCGAGCGGATGATCGACATGCTGCGCGACGAAGCGGTGACCGGCGCGGTTCATTAGAAGCCGGTTAGCGGATTAAAGCTGGCGGGGCGGCGGAGGCCCCGCTACCTTTCACACGATGTTCCAAGTCGTTGCGGGGCGGCTCTTCGCGGCCGCGCTTCCTGCCGCCGCCCTTTTGTGCTGCCCCGCCGTCGCTTCGGCGCAGCCGCCCGCCCAGCCGGCCGCGCCCCCGTCTCAGCCCCGAACGCAGCCGCAGCAGCCTTCCGTTCCCGACCCTTCGGCGCCGCTCGATCCGATGCCGGACATCGGCGTGCCCTGGCCCGATCTCCAGCAGCCCGACGCCGGCAAGCCGATCGCGCAGGCGCCGGATACGGGCATTGCCGACGCGGCCTCGGAACGGCGCTACACCGTCGAGATCACCGGCCTCGATGCCGGCACCGAAGAGGCGATTCGGCCGCAATTCGACCAGCTCTCGACGCTGGAGCAGCGGCGCAAGGAGGCGGCCAACGCCGCCCAGATCGACCGCCGCGCCCGCGAGGATGCCGATCTGCTCGTCGAGCTGCTGCGGAGCCGCGGCTATTACGACGCTGCCGTCGAGGCCAATGTCGCCGCCGCGCCCGCCGCCGGCGGCGATGTCCGGGTGGCGCTCGTCGCCGAGCCCGGGCCGCTCTACCGCTTCGCGGGCGTCGCCTTGCCGGGGATCGAGCAGGCCGGGACGGATGCGGAGAGGCTGCGGAGCGCCTTCGCAATCCGTCCCAACGACCCGGTCGACGCCGAAAAGGTCAACCAGGCGCAGCAGGCGCTGCAGGTGGCGCTCGGCCGAAGCGGCTATGCCTTCGCCGATCTTGGCAAGCTCGACATCGAGGTCGATCACACGGCGCACACGGCCAGCCTCATCCTTCCCGTCAACCCGAACGGGGAACGGCAGTTCGGCCGCATCCTCGTCGAGGGGCGGCCCCTGTTCAGCGCGCGTCACATCCAGGCGATCGCCCGCTTCCATCCCGGCGACGCCTATCGCGCCGATCAGATCGAGGATCTGCGCCGCGCCCTCGTCGCCACCGGCCTGGTCTCCGCGGTGACGCTGCGGACGGTCGAGGGCAAGGCGCCGAAGACGGTCGACGTGCTCGTCTCGCTGGAACGGGCGCCGATGCGCACCATCGCCGGCGAGGCGGGCTACGGCACCGGCGAGGGCATCCGGCTGGAGGCGAGCTGGCAGCATCGCAATCTCATCTCGCCGGAAGGGGCGGTGACGATCCGCGGCGTCCTCGGAACCCAGGAGCAGTCGCTGTCGGCGATCCTGCGGATGAACGACTTCCGCCGCCGCGACCAGGTGCTGAACGCGCAGGTGGCGGCGAGCAACATCGACCGCCCGGCCTATGCGGCGCGCACCTTCCAGATGGCCGCCAGCCTGGAGCGGCAGAGCAACATCATCTGGCAGAAGAAATGGACCTGGTCGGTCGGCGGCGAGCTGGTCGCGACCGACGAGCGCGACATCGACCTCAAGACCGACACGACCCGCACCCGCACCTTCCTGATCATGGCGGCGCCGGCGACGCTCGCTTATGACGGCTCCAACGACCTGCTCGACCCCACAAGCGGCTACCGGCTGTCGGCCCGCTTCTCGCCCGAGCTGTCGCTGCAGAACGTCGTCTTCGGCTATTCGCGGCTGCAGATCGACGCGAGCTTCTATCAGCCGCTCGGCGCGCGGGTGACGATCGCCGGGCGGGCGCGGCTCGGCACCATCTTCGGCGCCTCGCGCGACCAGATCGCGCCGTCGCGCCGCTTCTATGCCGGCGGCGGCGGCTCGGTGCGCGGCTTCGGCTATCAGGAGCTTGGGCCGAAGGATCCGGTCTTCCACGACCCGATCGGCGGCCGCGGCCTCGCCGAATTCGCGATCGAGGCGCGGGTGCGGTTCGGCAATTGGGGGATCGTGCCCTTCCTCGACGCCGGCAACATCTCGACCACGCCTTTCCCCAAATTCGATGCGCTCCGTTTCGGCACCGGCCTCGGCGTCCGCTACCATACGCGCTTCGGGCCGATCCGCGTCGATGTCGGAACGCCGCTCGCGCGCCAGGCCGGCGAATCGCGCATCGCCGTCTACGTCTCGCTGGGCCAGGCTTTCTGATGGACGAGGAAGCCGCCGCGCCGCCGGAGGCGCCGCTGGTGGCAGTACCGCGCCGACGCCGCTGGCGCTGGCTGTCGCGGCTGGCCAAGGCGGTGGTGAGCCTGGCGCTGGCGCTGGCATTGCTCGCGGCGATCGGCGCGGCTCTGCTCGACACCGCGCCCGGCCATCGCTTCCTCGCCGACCGCATTGCCGCGCTCGCGCCCAATTCGGGGCTGAAGATCAAGATCGGCCGCATCGAAGGCTCGATCTGGGGCCGGACGACCCTGCGCGACGTGCGGCTCTACGACACCAAAGGCCTGTTCGCGGAATCGCCTTTGATCCGCCTCGACTGGCAGCCGCTCGGCTGGATCACCAATCGGCTCATCATCCACGACGCCGACGCCGACCTCGCTGCGCTCCACCGCCTGCCGGCGCTGAAGCCGAGCGAGACACCGGGGCCGGTCCTGCCCGGTTTCGACGTTCATGTGGGGCGGCTGCGCGTCGGCCAGATGGTGATCGGCAAGGCGGTGGCCGGCGCAAGGCGGATCGCCGCCGTCGCCGCGGAGGCGGACGTCCGCAAGGGGCGCGCGCTGGTGCGGCTCGAGGCGGTCGCCAAAGGCGGCGGCGACCGGCTGTCCCTCAACCTCGACGCCGAGCCGGACCGCAACCGGTTCGACCTCGCCGTCCATGCCGAGGCGCCCGCGCGCAGCATCATCGGCGGGATGCTCGGCACCGAGCGGCCGCTCGCGCTCGCCGTCGAAGGCAAAGGCAGCTGGCGCGTCTGGGACGGCAGCGCGCGGCTCGACATTTCCGGCCGCCGCACCGCCGAGCTGACATTGCGGGCGCGGTCGGGCCGGTTCGGCCTCGCCGGCTGGGCGGCGCCGTCCTTGTTCTGGACCGGCAAGAAGCAGAGGCTGGCGGCGCCGATCGTCCGCATCCGCGGCATCGCCGGGCTCGCCGACCGGCAGCTCGACGCGCGGCTGTCGCTGCGCTCGGCGGCGCTGAAGGTGGAAGGCGCCGGCACGCTCGACCTCGCCCATGGCAGCTTCCGCACATTCCGCGTCGGTGCGGATCTGCTGCGGCCGGCGGCGCTCTTTCCCAACATGACCGGCGAGAAGGTGCGCCTGGCGATGCTGCTCAACGGCCCCTTCGCTCGTGCCGTCTTCGCCTATCGGCTGAGCGCGCCCCGCATCGCCTTCGACCAGACCGGCTTCGAAGGCGTGAGCGCGGAGGGAAGGGGGCAATTCTCCCGGGCGCCGGTGACGGTGCCGATCCGCCTCGCCGCGCGGCGGGTGACCGGGATCGGCGACGTCGCCGGCGGCATCCTCGCCAATCTGCGCGTCGAAGGTCTGCTCAAGGTCGATGCGCGCGCGCTGACCGGGGAGGGGCTCAGTCTCGTCTCGGACAAATTGAAGAGCCGCCTCAGCCTGTTCGTGAACCTCATCACCGGCGATTACGACGTGGTCCTCTCCGGCGGCCTCACCCGCTATCTCATCCCCGGCCTCGGTATCGTCGACGTGACCAGCGCGCTCAAGGTGGTGCCGGGGTCCGGCGGCCACGGCTCGCTGGTCACGGGCAAGGGCCATGCCTGGGTGCGACGCTTCGACAACAAGTTCCTCGCCGGGCTGGCCGGCGGGCTGCCCGAGATCGAGACCGATCTCGTCCGCGGCACCGACCTCGTCATCCATTTCGTCAATTTGCGGCTGAAGGCGCCGGCGATCGCCCTGAGCGGGAGCGGCATTCGCCGGCGCGACGGCACCTTCCTGATCGACGCCGCCGGCCGCCAGGCGACCTACGGTCCGTTCACGATGAACCTCGACGGCGCCATCGACCGGCCGAAGCTCGCCATCCGCCTCGCCCGGCCGAACGAGACTTTGGGGCTGCGGGACGTGCTCCTCAACCTCGATCCGAACGCCACCGGCTTCGCCTATCGCGCGGCCGGCGGCTCGACCCTGGGCTCGTTCACCTCGACCGGCGCGATCCTGCTGCCGCGCGACCAGCCGGCCCTGATCCAGGTGGCGGCGCTGAACGTCTCCGGCGTCCGCGCGAACGGAAGCCTCCGTTCCGACCCAGGCGGCTTCACCGGCCGTCTCGACGTCGTGGGAGGCGGCCTTTCCGGCAAGCTCGTCTTCGATCCAGTCGGCAATGTGCAGCGGATCGCGGCCGATCTCGTCGCCGACAATGCCCGCTTCGCCGGGCCGCCGCCGATCGCCATCCGCAGCGGCCGGCTCGAAGGAATTGCCTTGCTCGATCCCGCCGGCACCACCCTTCGCGGCAGCCTCACCGCGCGCGGCCTCAGCCGGGGGCCGCTCTTCCTCGCCAGCCTGACCGCGTCGGGCGAACTGAAGGCGGGCAGCGGCCGGATCGCCGCCCATATGACCGGGACGCGGGGCCGCAGCTTCGCCTTCGACACGGTCGTCGACGTGGCGCCGGGCCGCTACCGGGTGAGTGGACGTGGCACCGTCGACCGCCGGCCGATCGAGCTCACCCAGCCGGCGCTCCTGGTCCGCGAGGGCGATGGCTGGCGGCTGCAATCGGCCGGGCTCGCCTTCGCCGGCGGCCAGGCGAATGTCTCCGGCCTGTTCGGCGGCGCCACCAGCGAGCTCGATGCCCGGACCGAGACGATGCCGCTCTCCGTGCTCGACATCTTCTGGCCCGATCTCGGCCTTGGCGGCACCGCATCCGGCACGCTCAGCTACCGCTTCCCAAATGCGGGCGGCGCGCCGAGCGGCGCCGCCGACCTGCGGATAAGCGGCCTCACCCGCTCCGGTCTCGTCCTCTCCTCCCGGCCGGTCGACATCGGAATCGCCGCGCGGCTGCAGGGCGGCATTGCCGGCATCCGCGCGGTCGCGGCGAGCGAAGGGAAGATCGTCGGCCGGGCCCAGGCGCGATTGGCCCCTGTCACCGGCGCCAGCACGGTGCTCGAGCGGTTGGCGGCGGCGCCGCTCTTTGCGCAATTGCGCTATAACGGGCCGGCCGACACCTTGTGGCGATTGACCGGCATCGAATTGCTCGACGTCAGCGGCATCGTCGCGGTCGGCGCGGACGCGACCGGCACGCTCAACAAGCCGCAGATCCGCGGCTCGCTGCAGACCGGCAAGGCGCGGATCGAAAGCGCGGTCACCGGCATGGTGATCGACAACGTCCAGGCGAACGGCCGCTTCGGCGGATCGAGCCTGGTCATCGACCGCTTCGCCGGAACCACCAAAGGGGGTGGCACCGTCTCGGGCCATGGCCGCTTCGACCTCGGCGCCGCGGACGGTTTCGGCATGGATCTCGCCCTCGACGCGAATGCCGCCCAGTTGCTCGACCGCGACGACATCAGGGCGCAGGTGACGGGGCCGCTCGCCGTCCGCGCCTCAGGCGGCACCGGCAGCATTTCCGGCAACGTCCGGCTGGTCGGCGGCAATTTCCGGCTCGGCAGCGTCACCGCTTCGGCCGAGGTCGCCCGCCTTGCCGTCCGCGACGTCAACCTGCCCGCCGACGAGCGGCCGGAGCCGAAGCGGCTGGCGCCGTGGAAGCTCGACCTCGCCGTCCAGAGCCGCAACGGCCTCAAGGTCACCGGCCTCGGCATCAACAGCGAGTGGGGCGTCAATCTGAAGGTCGCCGGCACCGTCACCGAGCCGCGGATCGCGGGCCGCGCCGACCTCTTCCGCGGCACCTACGATTTCGCCGGCCGGCGCTTCGACCTCCAGCGCGGCGAGATCCGCTT
>JAQGLF010000358.1 GCA_028293025.1 Alphaproteobacteria bacterium | reverse complement strand
ACTAGGCGCTGGTCCGGAGGCTGTCAAGCAAGCCAGGGCGCCCTCCACGCCAGCTCCGGTCAGGCGCCGTGCTCCTCCGGCGGCGGGCCGGTCAGCGTCCCTTCCTCGAACAGGAAGCCGGCAATGTCGGGCCGGCCGGCGGCGTCCAGCACCGTCTTGACGATGATCAGCAGAGGCACGGCGAGCAGCGCGCCCGTCGTGCCCCAAACCCAGGCCCAGAAGCTCAGGGCGACGAGGATCAGGAGGGGGTTGATGGTCAGGCGGCGGCCGACGATCGACGGCGTGATCACGTTCGATTCGACCAGGTGCAGGCCGATGAAGCAGATCGCCGGCAGGAAGGCGTACCAGGGATGGTTGAAGGTCATCAGCCCCCCCAAAGAGAGCAGGAGCGCCGACGCAATCGGGCCGAGATAGGGGATGTAGTTGAGCACGGTGACGATGCCGCCCCACATCAGCGGCGTCGGCATGCCGAGTAGCCACAGGACGAAGGCGACGACGAGGCCGAGAACGATGTTCACCAGAGTGATCGTGCCGAGATAGGTCGAGGTCGCGTCGACCATCTGCTGGATGGCGCGGGCGGTGGTCATGGCGCCGTCGAAGCTGGCGCGGGCGGTGATCGTGCGCCTGCGCATCCGCGTCCAGCCGGACAGGAAGAAGAAGATCACCAGCACCGCGAAGAACATCTGCACCGCCGCCAGCGGCGCCGAGGTGGCGATGATGTCGACGAGCGAATTCGGAGTCTCGACGGCGACGGTGCGGGCGGCATGGTGGGCGGTGCTGAACTGCTTCACCACGTCGTCGAAGAAGCGCTGGAGCTGCGTATAGACGTGCATCACCGGCGCCAGCGTCTCGCGGATGCGGCCGATCCGCTCGGGCAGCAGCCGCACCCAGTCGGTGGCGGGAAGCACGATCGAGGCAACGGCGATATTGGCGATGCCGAGGAAGACGAGGACGCAGATGAAGGCGGAAAGCGTGGAGGGAAGCCCCCGCCGCTCCAGCCATTCGAGCACCGGCACCAGAGCGATCGCGATCACCAGGGCCGCCGTCACCGGCATGAAGAATTCGGCGCCGGCCCGCAACGCGAAGGGCAGAGCGAGGGTGAGACCGGCACCGGCGATCAGGGTCAGGGCCGCCAGCAGCCGGTCGCGCCGATAGGCGGCCACCTCGGTCTCGGCGATCTGCTGGGGCTCGGCATGCGCGTCGAGCGCCGCCTCCACCACTTTAGCCGGTTCGTCTCCCTGCAACCTTCGCATCCCAGCTCCTCGGCGCCGCACTTTTTCATTCAACGTCAAAGGCTAATCTGCCGTTAACTATTTCTTATCCCCCCGCCGGGCAAAGAGAGCGGCGAAACAGCTCGTGGGGGGCTTCGAATGCGTTATCAGGCTCTGGGCGCCGAATCATCGGCGTTCGTAAAAAATGCCTTGCTTGCCGCGGCCACCGCCGTTTCGGCCGCCGCGTTCGCGGCGCCTGCCGAAGCGGCCGGTACGGCCGCCGGCACCACGATCAGCAACGTCGCCACCGCCACTTACGACCTCCCGGGCGGCGGCTCCGGCAGCGTCCAGTCGAACGTCGTCACGCTGAAGGTAGACGAGCTGATCGACGTCACCGTCGCCTGGCGCGACCCTTCGGACGTGATCGGCACCGCCGGCGCGACCGGCCAGCTGCTGAGCTTCACCATCACCAATGGCGGCAATGGCAATGAGAGCTATACGCTCGGCACGATCGCCAATCTGGGCGGCGACGATTTCGACCCCGCGATCGGCGCGATCGTCCTCGATACCAACGGCAACGGCGCCTACGATCCCGGCGTCGACACCGTCTACGTACCCGGGACCAACGATCCGCAGCTCACGCCGGACCAGTCGGTCGCCGTCTTCGTCCTTTCCGCCTTGCCGCTTGCCGCCACCGACGGAAATCGCGGCCGCGCCGAGCTCACCGCCGTCTCCAAGACCGGCACCGGCACGCCGGGGACCAGCTTCGCCGGCCTCGGCCAGGGCGGCGGCAACGCCGTCATCGGCGCGACCGGCGGCAAGGGCCTCGCCGACGGCTTCTACAAGATCCAGAAGGCCTCGGTCGCCTTCCTGAAGAGCGCCGCGATCGCGGATCCGTTCGGCGGCGCCAGCCAGGTGCCGGGCTCGATCATCACCTACACGCTCGCCGCGACCGTCAGCGGCACCGGCACCCTCGCCAATCTCAAGATCACCGATTCGGTCCCGAGCGGCACTTCCTACAAGCCCGGCTCGCTCACCCTCGACGGCGGCGCCCTGACCGACGCCGCCGACGCCGATCCCGGCAGCTTCGCCGGCACCGGCATCGCCGTCAATCTGGGCAACGTCGCCTCCGGCGCGACCCGGACCGTCACCTTCAAGGTCAAGATAGATTGAGGAAAGGACAAGCCATGAGGATCTGGATCGCCCTGCTCGCACTGGCCGCGCCGGCCGCCGCCTTCGCCGCCGGCCCCGAGCATGTCTCGCTTGCGAGCCATGTCTTCGTCGAGCGCGTCAAGCCGGGGCCCGGCGGCAAGCCGGTCACGGTGCGCGAAGCGCCCGGGATCGTCACCCCCGGCGACAGGCTGATCTTCGAGCTCGACTATCGCAACGTCGGCGCGGAGCCGGCAACCGGCTTCACCATCACCGATCCGATCCCCGCCTCGGTCGCCTTCACCGGCGGCGAGAGCGAGAATGCTCTCTTCTCCGTCGACGGCGGCCGCTCCTGGGGGCCCCTGGGCTCGCTCCGGGTCGCGGGGCCGAACGGCGCATCGCGCCCGGCGACGCCGGCCGACGTCACGCATGTCAAATGGGCCTTCGCCCGGCCGATCCCGGCCGGCGCGGCGGGCTCCGTCAGCTTTAGAGGCGTCGTAAAATAGCCTCGTACCCGCACCGGGCGCCGGCGGGGGGATGTGGCGCCCTGAATTGATTGGACTGACCATGACCAGAACCAAGCGATTGCTTGCTTCCGCCAGCGTGCTGGCGGTAGCGGCGTTCGCGGCCTCCCCCGCCTCGGCGGCGGGAACCGCCGCGGGCTCGACCATCACCAACACCGTTACCGTCGACTTCAAGGTCGGCACCGTGTCCCAGACCCAGCAGAGCGCAAGCGACAGCTTCACGGTCGATCGCAAGATCAACCTGACGGTGTCGGAGATCGGCTCCGCGACGACCAGCGTTTCGCCGGGCCAGACGGCGGTGGTGACGGCATTCAGCGTCACCAACGCGTCCAACGCGACGCTCGACTTTGCGCTGGCGGCCACCCAGCTCGTGGGCGGCACCGCGGCGCATGGCGGAACCGACAATTTCAACGTCAGCAACGTCAAGATGTACGTCGACACGGACAATAACGGCACGTTCAACGCCGGCGACACGCAGGTCACCTATCTCGACCAGGTCGCGGCCGATGCGAGCATCACCGTCTTCGTCGTCGCCGACGTGCCTCTCGGCCGTTCGACCGGCGATGTCGCCGATGTCCGCCTGACCGCCACCGCGGCGGAAGCGACGACGGCCGGCACGCTCGGCGCGACCGTCACCCAGACCGTCGGTGCCAATACCGCGGCCATGGATACGGTGTTCGCCGATACCGCCACCACCAACGGCAACGTCGCTCTCGACGGCGCGGCCTTCGCCGACGACGACTATACCGTCCTCGCGGCGGCCCTGACGGCAACAAAAACCAGCAAGATCATCTCGGATCCGATCAACGGGTCGACCAATCCGAAGATGATCCCTGGCGCCGTGGTCGAATATTGCATCGCCGTTTCCAACGCGGCGGGCAGCGCGGCCGCCACCAGCGTCAACATCAGCGATACGCTCCCGGCGCAGACGCTATTCGTCGCCGGCAGCATCAAGGTGAACGCGACCGTCAGCGGCACCACCTGTTCGGGGGGCGCCGCGGGCGGCAGTTACGCCGCCGGCCCTCCGGCGGTGGTCTCCGGCACGCTCGGCACGATCAACCCGGGTGCGTCGAGTGGCTTCGTGTTCCAAGTGTCCGTGAACTGAGTCCGACAGGAGGAGGGGAAGCGGCGCCGATGGCCCGCTTCCTCTCCCCCTCTCCGAACATGGTTCGTCTGACCCGACTTTTCGGGGCGCTGTCCTGCGCCCTCGGAGCAGCGCTCCTCGCGCTCGCGGCGCCCGCGGGCGCGACGGGCGTCGAGTCGGTGCGCACCGTCTCCAACGTCGCCCAGATCGAATGGGACGAGGGCGGCGAGCATCTCCGGCTCTCGTCGAACCGCATCGACATCGCCGTCGACACCGGCAGCAATGCCAGCTTCTCCCTCACCGCTTATCATTTCGCGAGCGGCTCCGGCACGGCGACGCTCAGCGCGCCGGCGCCGATCTGCGCGAGCGCCGCCGGGCCGGTGCCTGTCGCCCTCGCCGCCGCCTGGCGCGGCGAATCGCTCGCGCCGGCGATCGTGGCCCCGGCGACCCAGGTCCGCGCCGGCGAGCCGCTCTTCTTCCTGCTCGATTATGCGGACGGCAATATCGACCCGACCCGTGTCGACACCGTCACCGGAATCATCCTCTCCAAGAGCGGCGACCGCGAGACCCTGACGATCACCGAGACCGGGCCCGACACCGGCAAGTTCGCCGGCTACATCCAGACCGTGCCGGGCAGCTCGCCGCCGGGCGATTGCCGCCTCGGCGTCGTTCCCGGCGACAAGATCCTGGTCGAGAGCCTGAAGACCGGCAACCAGACGCCGTTCATCACCGTCGAGCTCGGCGTCCTGTTTGATCCAGATGGGATTGTTTTTGACAGCAGCGATGGTTCACCGATCAGCGGCGCGCGAGTCACCCTGGTCGACGAAGCGACCAGCGCGCCGGCGCGGGTGTTCGGCGACAATGGCGACGCCGTATATCCGTCGACCGTGGTGAGCGGGGACAAGGTGCGCGACAGCAGCGGCGCCGCCTACGACAATGGCGTCGGCGCCTATCGCTTCCCGCAGGTGCAGGCCGGCCGCTACCGAATGGTGATCGAAGCGCCGCCGGGCTATCATGCGCCCTCGGCGCGAAGTCCGGCGGAACTCGCCTCGCTCATCGGACCCGACGGCGCTCCGTACCAAATAGGTACCGCCTCTTACGGGGCGGCTTTCGCCGTGACCGGCCCTGGCGGCGTATCGGTGGCGATCCCGCTCGACAAGATCGGCAAGCCGATCGAGCTGGTCAAGACCGCCGACCGAGGCGAGGCGGCCCCCGGCGACTCGGTCGTCTACAGCGTCATCGTCCGCAATCCCGACCCGCGGGTGGTGACGAGCGCGATCACCCTCACCGATCATTTCCCGGCGGCGATGCGCCTGCGCACCGGCACAATCAGGGTCAACAACCGGCCAGCGGCGGCGCGCATCGCGCCGGACGGCCGCAGCTTCGACGTGGACGTGCCGCCGGTCGCCGCCGGCCAGGCGGCTGAAGTCTCCTACGGCATGGACGTGCTCGGCACGGCGCCGGACGGCGAGACGGTCAACCGCGTCGAGGGCCATGACGACAAGGGCACCGGCAGCAACGTCGCCGACGCGGCCGTCCGCATCCGCCGTGACGCGATCGCCGACCGGGTCACGATCGAGGGGCGGGTGACCGACGGCGGCTGTGACGGCGGCGGCCGTGGCATTGCGGGCGTCAGGATCATAATCGAGGACGGCAGCTACGCCGTCACCGATCCCGAGGGCCGCTACCATTTCGAGGGCGTGACCTCGGGCACCCACGTCGTCCAGCTGGACGACACCACCCTTCCCGTGGACCGCGCCGCCGTCGATTGCCGGCCCGACACGCGTTCCGGCGGCCGCGCCTTCTCGCGCTTCGTCGACGGGCGCGGCGGCGACCTCAAACGAGTCGATTTCCACGCTGCTCCCGCTCCGCCGCGCGCACCGCGCGGCGACGCGGCGCGAGCGCGGCCGGCACCGGCCAGCGATGCCGCCG
>JAQGLF010000355.1 GCA_028293025.1 Alphaproteobacteria bacterium | reverse complement strand
CCGCCGCCGCCGCCGCGTCCCATGCCCCCGCCCGAGCGGGCCGCCGCCCTCGCGCCGCCGCCGCGGAAGCGGTTCAACTGGTGCAGCTCCGGCGCGATCTCCTCTTCGTAGCGGGTTATTTCCGCCGGATCGATTTCGCCGTCCCCATTGACGTCGAGCGTCGCGAAGAAGCGGCTGGCGTCGGCTTCCATTTCGGCGAGCGAAATCGCGCCGTCCCTGTTCGCATCGGCGTTGGCGAACCAGACGCCCTCCGGAGGAGCTCCGCTGCCGTTGTTCCGGAAAGGCTCGCCCATCGGGCTCATGAAGAAGGACCTGTGACGCTCCGGCCCGGCCCCGGGCCCCATCCGCCGGTGGCCGGGTTCCGGCGCCGACACGCAGCCCGCGACCAGCACCAGCGCCGGCAACAAATATGTCGTCCTCATAGGATCTCCCTTACTCGCCGGGCCGAAGCGTAACGGCCGATTGTTTCTGGATTTTGCCCGCGGCAGGGCCCGGCGTGGGGGCGGGACGGCCGCCCCCGGCGGCACAGGCCGACACAAAAGGGTAAAACGCCGGCAACAGCCTCGGCCGATAGCCGGCCCATGAGCATGATCCTGTACGGCCCGAACCTCCGCCGCCCCCGGGGCGGCTGCCGGGACGGCCAGCACAGGCCGACGCCGAAGGCGCAAGAGGATGCGGACGGCAGGCTCAGGAAGAGCTGCCGCGACTGCGGCGCGACGCTCGTCCCGGGCCTCGGCCGCGCCTGGATTTTCTCCGGCGAGCTGGGATGATCGTGAAAAGCCCCGCGACAATGGCCCCGGTCGCGATCGGCTTTTTTCTCCTCGACCGGGCCGGGGCCGCCGAAAGCGCCGACCGGACCCCTCGCGCCTTCATCTTCGGAAACGATCCCGGGACCCGCCGCCGCGGCCGCGGCGAGGCCCGCGAAAACGGGGTCATCGTCGCCGCGGCGCGGGCCTGGTGCGGCGCCCGCGCGGCCGGCGGTCCGGTCCAGCCTGCGCTCTACGAAGTGCTGGAGCCGCATCGCTGCGGCATTCTCGCGGCGGTCTTCGCCGGCCTGTTCGCGGCCTATGAAGACCGGGCCGGCAAGGCGATCGAGGCCGGGGGCCCGGATTATCCCGGCGTCACCCCCGACGAAGAAGATCTGCTCGGCCTGTTCGATGAAGCGCCGGGCCGGGCAAAAGAGGACCGGCGCTCCGATCTCCTGCGCCTCGCGGTGCATTCGAGCCGGGCGATGATGCGTCTCGCGCTCGAGATCGTCCAGGCAGGTTGAGATCGTCCGCCTCCCGGCGTCAAATCCTGTCCGAAGCCCTCGCCTCCGCTACGTCGATGCAGGTGGAGCAGCGGCCGGAGGCTTCGATGATCGTCCGCTCGACGCTGAAGCCATGCCGTTCCGCCGTCTTGCGCAACCCCTCGTGGAGCGGCCCCGCATCGACCTGCGAGGCGCCGCCGCAAAGGCTGCAGATGAGGATGACGCCGCGCAGCCCCGGGCGCAACAGATAGCCGGACGACATCTCGACCCGATCGACCAGCTCCGCCCCGATCAGCCGTTCCAGCGCCCGGTAGACCTGGTTGGGATAGATCGATCTTTCCTCCAGCCGGGCGATCGCCGCCATGATGGCGTAAGTGCCCATCGGCGTCGCCGCCGCCGCCAGCACCCGCAGGATCGCCGCGTCCAGCCGCGCGGCCGGGCTGCCCGGCGAAGCCGGGCGCGCCGGTCGCGCCGTCCGGATTCCCGCCATCGCCTAGAAGGTCTTGGTGACGCCCGCGAAGATGCCGCGTCGCGGGCCGTATTGCGGCGCGCCGACGCCGACGCCCGAGCCGTCGCGGATCTTGTAGACCTTGTCGAAGAGGTTGACGACATCGAAGCGGATTTCGAGCCCGAGCGCTGCGAAACGATGGCTGAGGCTGGCATTGACCTGGGTGTAGCCGGGCAGATGGGCGCCGTTCGGCGGTCCGAGGTCCGGCGTCGTCCGCAGGCCCGAACCGTAGATCAGGTCGGCGCCGAACCTGGTGCCCTCCAGCGCGCCGCCGACGAAGCGATAGGCGATGCCGGCGGAGCCGGTCCAGGTCTGGTCGTGGTCGAGATAGATATAATGATTGCGGATAGTGGCGAGGTCGGCCGGGTCGAAGTTGAACTCGCTGGAGACGATATTGCGGCCCTGCGCCTTGGCGTGAGCGAGGTTGGCATAAGCCAGCCACGGACCCCGGGCATAGCTCAGATTGCCTTCGATGCCGCGGATGCGGCCGTCGCGATAGTTGAACGGCGTGAGGATGATCGGCGCTCCGAACTGCCCCTCGTCGATCAGATTGCGCGATTTGCGGTCATAAGCGTCGATGCCGATCGTGAAGCCGCCCATTTTCTGCTGGATGCCGGCGTCGAAATAATCCTGCCGTTCGGCGAAAGGCGTCGTGCTTTGGAGCCCCGGCGACTCGGCGCTGGTGCCGACGAACTTCGCCACGGTGGGCGTCGCGATGTTGGCGAAAGGCGGCGGCGAGAAATAGCGGGCATAGCCGAGGTGGAATGTCGTGCCCGTCCCCGGCGTCCACACCAGATTGGCGCGCGGGCTGAGCTGCCGCTCGGACCGATAGCCGCGATAGGCGTCGAAGCGGACGCCCAGATTCAGGGTAAGCCGCGGCAGGATCCGCCATTCGTCCTGCAGGTAGACGGAATAGGTCCATTCGGTCGCGGCGCTATTGTCGGCGATGCCGAATGGCTCGCCCGCCTGGTCGCCATTGGCATCGAGCGGGAAGACCTTGGTGGTGGTGTTGCTGGTGCCGCGGTCGCGGCTGACGATCGCGCCCGCGCGCAGCGTGTGGGACTCGCTGACCTTGTAGGCGCCTTCGAGTTGCGCGCCCATGTTCAGATCGCGCTTCGCCGCCCGCTGGGCGACACCGTTGAACAGCAATTCGCCGAGCACGTCGGGATGATAATCGAGCGAGGATTGGCGGACGAAGAGCGAGGCCTGGAGCGAGAGCGGGCCGGCGCTGTGGAGGAAACTCGTCAGGCCGAAGGCGGTGCGCTCGCGCTGGCGCTCGTCGAGATTGTCGCTGAGGAAGTCGGTCCGCCCGCCGACGCTGAAAATGCCGTTCGAATGAAGCCCGCGCGGGTTCGGGATCTGGAATTTCTGGTCCGCATAGCCACCGAGGAAGGAGATGCGGTTCTCGGCGTCGATGATGTGATCGAGATAGGCGAAGGCGTGATATTGATCGCTCTTGTCGTGGATCGGGTGGCGCGAGCCGTCAACGCTCTCGATCCCGACATCGTTATGCCGGTAATCGCCCGACAGATAGAAGTTCGTGCCGCCGCGCGATCCCCCATATTCGGCGCTCGGCTCGATCATGGCGTTGCTGCCGCCATAGATCGACACCTGGCCGCCATTGTGGATCATCCCCGACTTGGTGGTGATGTCGACGATGCCGGCGGTGCGAAGGCCGTATTGGGCGGGAAGCGCGCCGGTCAGCAGATCGAACTTCTCGACGAGACGCGGCGAGAGCGTCTGGCCGAATACGGCGAGGCCCTCGGGCAGGATGATGCCGTTGATCCGGTATTGCAGATTGTTGTGGTCGTCGCGGACGTGGAACTGGCCGAAGCCGTCCTGGACGACGCCCGGCACCTGCAGCAGGATCTGGTTGAGCTGCTGGTTGTCGCCGCCCGGCAGCGCCTGGATGGTGGCGTTGGAGATGGCGTAATCGGTGGCGCCGAGGCTCGGCTGGATCAACGAGCGCGCCGCCTCCAGCCGCTGGCCGGTGATGACGATGTCGTTGTCCGTCGCCGGCGCGACTGTGGATGGCGTCGCGGCAGGTGCGGCAGGTTCGGAAGCCGCGTCGGCCGAAGGCGCAGCCGGACTTTGGGCATGCGCGGCATTGGCGAGGAGGGCGAGCGGGATCAGAGCCGAAGCGGCTCGAAGGGCGATGGCGTATCGGGACATGGGAAAATTCCGGTCTTGGTGGCTGTCTCGACGACAGCGGGAGCGCTCCACGAGCGCGGCCAGTCAGGTCCGGAGCGTCTCCGGCCGAGCGGAAATGGGCGTCGACCGCGCGTGCATCCTGATGCCGCGGGTCGACGGCGGGCCCTGCCTTCCGGCAGGCCTTGCTCAGCCGAGGGGTGGTGGGAGCGGCGGCCGCACCGAAATGCCGGCCAGGCCGGGCGCATCGGTCACATGCCTGCGCATCGTGTCGACGATATGAAATGGCGCGGCGAGCGCCGCCGGCACCAGCATGTCGCTCGCGGGCGACGGGGAGCCGCCGTCGGAGGGCGACCCTTTCTTCGAGGCGACCGAGCCTGCCGCTTCCTCGGTGAAGGCCTGGGACGCTATCTTCTGGTCATGGCTTTGGAGGGCGAGGGCGTGGGCGTGCGGGCTTTGATGGCGGCAGATCGACGCCGCGAACGAAGTTCCTTGCGAAACCACGAAGGCGATCACCATCAAAAGCGTCAGCAGCCGAGTCATCGGGGACGAGATAACATCGCCTGACGATTGCGCAAGCCGGTTGATGACGAAACTTTGCTCACGGCCGAGGAATCGATGCCGGGTCGGCCGCGGCCCCAGTCCGTGTCCGGCTGCCGCTCAGCCGAAGCCTTTGGCGAGGAAGCTTTCGGCGAACAGGCAGTGGAGGGCGACGCCCCTGGCCATCGTCGCCTCGTCGAGGACCATGCCGGTATTGTGGAGCGGCCGGCGCGCGTCGGGCTCGCTGCCTTCGGGCGCGACGCCGAGGAAGGCCATGGCGCCGGGGATCTCGCGCAGCACGAAGGCGAAATCCTCCGCGCCCATCGTCTGCAGCGGCAATTCCGTCCAGGCCCTCTCGCCACCGAGCGTCTCGGCGCAGCGCCGGACCAGGGCTGTTGCCCGCGGATCGTTGACCGTCACCGGATAGCCTTCCTCGATCCGGGCCTCGCCGATCAGGCCGTGCGCCGCCGCGACATGCTCGACGATGCGGGCGAAGGCCGCGTGCACCGCCGCGCGCCGCGTCTCCGACAGGGCGCGCACCGTGCCGAGCAATTCGACGCAATCGGGGATGATATTATGGGTGGTGCCGGCGTCGATCTTCGTGATCGAAAGGATGGCGGGGTCGCCGACCGGGACGGTCCGCGCGATATGGGCCTGGAGCGCCATCACGATCTCGCAGGCGACCGGAATCGGATCGAGGGCGTCGTGCGGCATCGCCGCATGGCCGCCCTTGCCGCGGATCACTGCCTTCAACGTGTCCGCCGAGGCGAGCAAGGCCCCTGCCCGACCGGCGACAATGCCGCGCTCCAGGGTGGGCCAGATGTGGAGGGCGAAGGCGGCGTCGGGGCGGCGCCCGGCGACGATGCCGTCGAGCAGCCCGTCCTCGATCATGTAGCGGGCGCCGTGATGGCCCTCCTCGCCCGGCTGGAACATGAAGGCGATCGTCCCCGGCAGCGTGTCGCGCCGCGCGGCAAGGGCGCGGGCGGCGCCGACCAGCATCGCGCTATGCGCGTCGTGGCCGCAGGCGTGCATCATCCCCGCATTCTTCGAGGCGAAGGCGAGGCCCGTCTCCTCGTCCAGCGGCAGCGCGTCCATGTCGCCGCGCAGCAGCACGCAGCGGCCATTGTCGCCGGCGCCGCGCAGGATGGCGACGATGCCGCTGGTCGAGGGCCCTTCGCGCAGCTCGAGCGGCAGGCCGGCGAGCGCCGCCTTGATCTTGTCGGCGGTGCGGCCGCAATCGAGGCCGAGCTCCGGATCGGCATGGATCGCCCGCCTGAGCGCCACCACCCCCTCCAGCTCGGCGGCGCCGAGCGCGGACCAGTCGGTTCGATCGAGTGCGTCCATGCGCGAATCTCCTCGCCCGGCAGCCTAAACCCGCTCGCCCCCTCTGGCGATAGCCTGCCGCTAGCCCCTCGCTGCCTGTTCGAAGGCGCGGTGGAAGCTGTCGAGGTCGGCGGGTTCGATGTCGGAGACCGCCCAATATTCGAGACCGCCGTCGGTCCAGCGGACGAGGCTGTAGCCGTTTTTGCGCGCGGCGAAGCCGAGGGGCGACGCGAAGCGATCCTTCGGCCGGACGAACAGGTTGATCACGTGCAAATTGCGCCGGTAGACGAGCGCCGGCACCACCCGCCCGTCCAGATAGTCGAGCCTGCCGCCGACCAGGGGAAAGCCCTGGCCGGCCAGCTCGACGACCGGCGGCGCGAAGTCGATCCGGCCGTTGAACCAGGGCTTCACGACGTGGCGGTTCGAGGTCGCGACGTCGGTCAAATGGCTGGCAAGCAGCGACCGGACATGGCTGGCGACCAGCTGATCCTGCATGGCCACGCTGGTGAATTGCGGCGCGGCGAGAAGCAGGAGGATGCTCGCGGC
>JAQGLF010000321.1 GCA_028293025.1 Alphaproteobacteria bacterium | reverse complement strand
CCGACACGGCCGGCATCGGCCTGGCGGTGGCGCGGATCTCCCCCGCGCTGCGCGGGCTGGCGCGCGACCTTCGGGGCCTGACCGGCGCCACGGGCCCGCGGCCCGATTTCGAGGCGGTGGCGGAGCTGAGCTACCAGGTGCAGCTCGGCGGCGGCGTCTCCCTGCAGCCGAACGTGCAGATCGTGATCCACCCCGGCGGCCGCCAGCCCACCCCGCTCGGCCTCGGCATCGCCACGCCGGATGCGCTGATCGTCGGGGTCAGGACTTCCGCCCGCTTCTAGGTCGTGACGCTCTGTCCGCGCGGCAGCGCGATCACGGCGCGCAGTCCGGGCGCATTGTCCTCGAGCAGCAGGTCGCCGCCGTGGAGTCGGGCGACGGCGCCGACCAGCGCGAGGCCGAGGCCGCTGCCGTCGCTGGTCCGGGCGTCGTCGAGCCGGCCGTATTTGCGCATCGCCTCGCCCCGGCGGTCCGGCGGAATGCCGGCGCCGCAATCCGCGACCCAGAGATGCACCTTGGGCCCCTCTTCCTCCGCGCCGATCCGGACGGCGCCGCCGCTCGCGCCATATTTGATCGCATTGTCGACGAGGTTGGAGACAGCCTGGCCGATCAGCTCGCGATTGCCGAAATAGCGCAGGGCCGGCGGCTTCTCGACGGCGATCGAAAGGCCCTGCTCCTCGGCCAGAGGCTGGTACATTTCGCACAGGTCGCTGATCAGCGCGCCGAGATCGAAAGCCGCAAAATTCTCCCGTCCGATGCCGGCTTCGGTGCGGCTGATCTCGAGCGTGCCGGCGGTCATCCGCAGCATCCCCTCGATCTCGTGGGCAATCGCCTTCATCGCCGGCTGCCCGGGATGGCCGGCGAGCTCCTCGGCCGCCTTGTCGAGGCTAGCCCGGATGCGCATCAGCGGCGAACGAAGATCGTGCGCCAAAGCGTCGGTGACGAGCCGGAGCTCTTCGACCAGGGCCTCGATCCGCGCCAGCATCGCGTTGAGCGACCCGCCGAGCCGGTCGAATGGCTCGTTCGTGTCGCGCGCCTCGACGCGGCGGCTGAGATCGCCCGCGGCGATGCGCGCGGCGACGTCGTCGATCGCGCGGACGCGCCGGTTCACGAAACCGACCAGGACGAGGCTGCCGGCGAGGCCGATCGGGATCGCCAGGACCAGGCCGCCGACGAGGGCGATGGCGAGCGCATCCCGCAGCCGCGCGCGGTCGTCGACGATCGTGCCGACGAGCAGCCGGTGTCCGGACGGGAAATGCGTCGTCGACAGCCCGAACAGCTCCGGCTCGCCATGGCCGTCGCGGTAGAGGCGCATCTGCGCCCAATCCGTCGGCACGCGCAGGGTCGGTGGCCAGGCGGCCATGTTGCCGGCCATCCTGCGTCCGGCCGGATCGACCAGCAGCAGGACGCCGTGCGCGGCGGCGCCGCTCGCGATCCGCTCGCGCACCGAGCGGGCAAGAGCGGGGATGCCGCCGCTCCGCGCGATCTCGGCGAGGATGGCCTCGCGGTCCTTGACCGTGACCTGGTAGCTCCTGGTGACGACGCGATCCGTCTGCTGATAGACGAAGAGCAGCACCGGCAGCGCGCCGAGCAGGCTGAGCGCCAGATAGAGCAGGACGAAGCGCGCCGTCGTGGATTGCGCCAGGCGCGATCCCCGGCGCCGGCTCAAGCGGCCGCGCTCAGCTTGTAGCCGACGCCGCGCACGGTGTGGAGCAGCGGCACCGGCGCCGTCTCGTCGATCTTCTTGCGGAGGCGGCTGATATGGACGTCGATGACGTTGGTGCCGGGATCGAAATGATAATCCCACACCTCCTCCAGCATCATCGTCCGGGTGACGACATGATCCTGGTGGCGCAGCAGGAATTCGAGCAGCCGGAATTCGCGCGGCTGCAGGTCGATGCGCAGCCCGGCCCGCTCGACGCGGTGCGAGAGCAGGTCCATTCTGAGGTCGGCGCAGGTCAGGCTGGTGACGACCGGCTCGGTGTGCGCCGCGCCGCGCCGCTGCAGCACTTCGAGCCGCGCCAGCAGCTCGGAGAAGGCGAAGGGCTTGACCAGATAATCGTCCGAGCCCGCCTTCAGCCCCTTCACCCTTTCGTCGGTCGATCCGAGCGCCGAGAGGATGATGACCGGCGTGTCGACGCCCGCGGCGCGGATGGCGGCGAGCACGGCGAGGCCGTCCATGCCGGGCAGCATGCGATCGAGGATGACCGCCGCATAGGCGCCGTTGACGGCATGGAAGAGGCCGTCGAGACCGTCCGCCGCGCGATCGACAACATAGCCGTTCTGGACGAGGCCCTTGGCGATATAGTCGGCCGTGGTGGCGTCGTCCTCGACGACCAGGATCTTCTTCGTCATGGCCCGCCTCCTTGTTCCGCGGTGGCGCCGGGACGTGCGCGGGAGATCGGCAGGCGCACGATAGCATAATGGCCGCGCCGATTCAGCGTCAGTACGATCGGGGGCCGCGCGCCCCGCAGCGCGGCGGCGGCGGCGTCGGGCGAGGCGACCGGCGTCCCGCCGATCCGCACGATCACGTCGCTCGCCCGGACGCCCGCCTGCGCGGCCGGCCCGGCCCCCGCGAGGCTGGTGACGACGAGGCCCGTCTCGCGCGGCGGGAGCCCGAGGCTGCGCGCCGTGTCGCCGTCGAGCCGCTCGACGGTCGCGCCGAACGCGGCGTCGACGGCGGCGCCCGCGGCTTCGCTCCGGTCGATCGGAAGCACCGCATCGACCTGCCGCTCGACGAGCGCGAAGGCGATGGCGAAGGCGCTGACGCCGAGCAGCAGCGCGGCCATGCCGCGCCGTCCCGGCGCGATCCGCATGCTTTCGTTCCGCATCATGAGCGGTGGGATAGATCCGGTCATATTTCGCCGCGGCGTGGGTTTGATGAACGATATTTCATGCTGGCCGCGCGCCGGACCCGCCTCAGACGGCGGCGAGACGCGCGGGCGCGTTCCGGCTGCGCGGCGCGCCGGCCTCGTCCGCCATCCCCGCCGCCGCCGCGACCGATTCGGCGATCGCGGTGCAGTCCACATCCTCGCCGTCGCGCGCGATCGCGGTGAGGAGATGGTCGCGCAGGATGCCGAGGACCGGCATCGGCACCCGCGCCGCGCCCGCCGCGTCGTCCACCAGATCCATGTCCTTGAGCGCGAGCGGCGCGGGAAAGCCCGCCGGACGAAAGCGCCTCTCGACCAGGATCGCACCGTAATTGCGATAGACCGGCGCGTCGAACTGGGTACCGGTCAGGATGTCGAGCAGGGTCGCCGGGGCGACGCCGCCGCGCTCGGCGAGGGCCATCGCCTCCGCCATCGCCTCGATCGCCGACAGCATCATGAAATTCCCGCACAATTTGACGAGGTTCGCGGTCTCGGGCGCGGCGCCGACGATGAAGACGCGCCGGCCAATCTCCTCGAAGAGCGGTTGACAGGCGGCGAGGTCGGCGGGCGGGCCGGCGGCGGCGATGAACAGTCCGCCGCTGAGCGCGATGTCCGGGCGGCCGAAGACGGGGGCCGAGACGAAGCGCCGGCCGGCCTCGGCATGCGCGCGCGCGAGGCGCGCCGCGAAGGGCGTGCCGATCGTGCTCATCGAGACGTGGACGGCGCCGCCGGCGGAGGAGAGCAGGCCGCCGTCGCCCCGGACGACCGCGTCGACGGCACGGTCGTCGGCCAGCATGGTGATCACGAAATCGCCGTCGGCGGCGTCGGCGGGATGTTCGGCCAGGGCCGCCCCCGCGTCGACCAGCGGCCGGGCTTTTTCGGGGCTGCGATTCCACAATGTCAGGCGATGTCCGGCGGAGAGCAGGTTCCGCGCGATGGCGGAACCCATATGGCCGAGGCCGATGACGCCGATGTCCATTTTCCGTTCCTTTCGCGGCGGGATCGCGAAAAGGCCGCGCCGCCTGCTTCGGGTTCATGCCGCCCGGCAGCTTTCGGCACCCCGTGTGTCCGGTGACAAATCCGTCATGTGCGGCCGGGATGAAGGGAAGTTCATCGGTCGGCCATGCTGCGCACGGCTGCGGCCAATTAGCCCCTGGGCCGTGCTGAATTCGAGGAGACACGCCATGAACGACAGGATCATGATCGCCGCCGCCGCTTTCTGCGGACTGATCGCTGCGCGGGCCGCCGCCGCGGCGCCGGCGGGACGGCCGGATGGCCTCGCCGTCCGCGACGTGATGAGCTGGACCGTACCGGACAGCCGCACCGTCTATGTCGAGGATGCGGCCGGGCGCTGGTTTCGCGTGGACCTGGATACGCCCTGCACGCCGCTCGCCGGCGCCTTCGGAATCGCCCTC
>JAQGLF010000243.1 GCA_028293025.1 Alphaproteobacteria bacterium | reverse complement strand
TCGCCGGCGTGGCCGAGGCGCTGCTCGCCGAATATCCGGAAAATGCGAGCTCGCTCGGCATCGACAAAGGCAGGAGGGCGGCGCTCAAGAGCCGGCTCGCCGACCGGTCGCTGGAAGGGCGGGCGCGGCACGCCGGCGCGGCGCAGGCGCGGCTGGCCCGGTTGCGCGCCGTCGACCGCGCCCGCCTCCACCCCGCCGCTTTGCTCGACCTCGAAGTGACCGAGACCGCGCACGGCCTCGCCGCCGAGGGCTTCCGCTTTCCTTATGGCGATGTCGCGGTGCTCAACCAGAACTGGTCCTATCGTAACGCGCCTTATGTGGTGGCGCAGAATACCGGCGCCTTCGTCGAAATCCCCGACTTCCTCGACAGCAACCACCAGATCGCGACCATGGCCGACGCGAACGACTATCTCGCCCGGCTCGAAGCCTATGGGGCCGCGCTCGACAGCGAGACCGAGCGGTTTCGCCACGATTCCGCGCTGGGCGTCGTCCCGCCCGGTTTCCTGCTCGACCGCACGATCGCGCAGATGAAGGCCGCGCGCGCGCAGCCGCTCGAGCAATGGGGGATCGTCACCTCGATAGCGCGGCGGACGGCGGTGATGGCGGTCCAGTATGATCGCCGCGCGCTGGCGCTGGCGCGCTCCAGGATCGCGCCGGCGCTCGACCGCCAGCTCGCCGAGCTTTCCCGCCAGCGCGGCCATGCCGACGACCGTGCGGGCGTCTGGAAGCTTCCGGACGGCGAGGCATATTATGCCTGGTGCCTTCGCGCCGGCACCACCAGCAGCCTGACGCCGGATGAAGTCCATGCGATGGGCCGGGAGCAGCTCAGCGCGCTCCAGGCGCGGATGGACCCGATCCTGCGCGCCCGAGGCCTCACCCAGGGGAGCGTCGGCGAGCGGATGACGGCGCTCGGCAAGGACCCCAAGGTCCTCTTTCCCAATGACGGCGAGGGGCGGCGGCAGATCCTCGCTTATGTGAACGGCCGCGTCGCCGACATCCGCACCCGGCTGCCGCGCGCCTTCGCCACTTTGGTCAAGGGCAATCTCGTCATCAAGCGCGTGCCGCCGGAGATCGAGAATGGCGCGCCCGACGGCTATGCCGGGGCGGGGACGATCGACGGCTCGGTGCCCGGCAATTATTACATCAACCTGCGCGACACTTCGATCTGGCCGCGTTACGCGCTGCCGACCCTCACCTATCACGAAGGCATTCCCGGCCATGTCTGGCAGGGCGAATATACCTACAAGCTGCCGCTGATCCGCTCCCTGCTCGCCTTCAACGCCTATTCGGAAGGCTGGGCGCTCTATGCCGAGCAATTGGGCGACGAGCTCGGCGCCTATGACGGCGATCCGCTCGGGCGGCTCGGCTATCTCCAGTCGCTCGCCTTCCGCGCCTGCCGGCTGGTCGTCGACAGCGGCATCCACGCGAAAAGATGGACGCGCATCCAGGCGATCCAGTGGTTCGCGGCCACCAACGGCTCGACCGTCGAGGAAGTGCAGGGCGAGGTCGACCGCTATTGCGCCTGGCCCGGCCAGGCCTGCGGCTACAAGGTCGGCCATAGCGAGATCAATCGCCTCCGCGACAAGGCGAAGGCGGCGCTCGGCCCCCGCTTCGACCTGCGTACCTTCGACGACGCTCTGGTGCTCGGCGGCAACGTCCCGCTGACTTTGCTGGAGCGCGTGATCGATCGCTATGTCGCGGGGCGGCGGGGGTAGCCCTTTACGTCATCCCGGCGAAGGCCGGGATCTCGGCACAGGCCGCCGAGACTTCTCGTCCTGAGATCCCGGCCTTCGCCGGGATGACGGGACGTGGTTACCGTATCGACGCCAGTTCCACGCCCTTCGTCTCCCGCGCCAGCAGCGCGGTGACGCCGCTGACCAGGCAGCAGGCGCCGACATAGAGCGAGACCGCCAATGATGAGCCGCTCATCTGGTAGAGCTTGATCGCGATGATCGGTGCGAGCGAGCCGGCGACGATCGAGGTCAGCTGATAGGCGATCGAGGCGCCGGAATAGCGGATGCGGGTCGGGAACAGCTCGGCGATGAAGGCGGCCTGGGGGCCGTACATGGCGCCGTGGAGCAGGAGGGCGATGACGATGGCGGCGACCGTCGTCGCCATGTCACCGCTGCCGAGCATGTCGAAGAAGAGGAAGCTGAAAGCCGCGAGGCCGAGGCCGCCGGCGGCATAGACGATGCGGCGGCCGATCGCGTCCGAGAGGCGGCCGAGAGCCGGTATGGCGAAGAAATGGACGGCGGCGCCGATCAGGATCGCGTCCAGCGCCTGCGCCTTCGACAGCTTCGCCACCTCGGTCATCCAGGTGATCGAGAAGGTGGTGATGATGTAATAGGAGACGTTCTCGCCGATCCGGAGGCCGGCGCCGGTAAGCAAGGCGCGCGGCCGCTCGCGCAGCACCTCCATCGCCGGGACCTTGACGGGGGCCTCGGCCTCCAGCTCGGCCGCGAAAGCGGGGCTCTCGGCGACCGAAGCCCGGATCCACCAGCCGATCGCGACCAGCACGAGCGAGAGCAGGAAGGGGATCCGCCAGCCCCAGGCGAGGAAATCGGCCTCGCTCAGCGTGCCGGCGAGGATGGCGAGCACGCCTGCGGCGAGCAGATTGCCGGCGGGGACGCCCGCCTGCGGCCAACTCGCCCAGAAGCCGCGGCGGCGGGCGTCGCCATGCTCGGCGGCGAGCAGGACCGCGCCGCCCCATTCGCCGCCGACGGCGAAGCCCTGGACGAGGCGGAGGAGGACGAGCGCGATCGGCGCGGCGGCGCCGATCTTCGCATGGGTCGGGAGCAGCCCGATCAGGGCGGTGGCGAGGCCCATCAGGATCAGGCTCAGCATCAGCAGCCGCTTGCGGCCGATCCGGTCGCCATAATGGCCGAAGACGATGCCGCCGATCGGGCGCGCGACGAAGCCGAGCGCATAAGTGGCGAAGGCGAGCAGGGTGCCGGTCAACGGATCATATTGCGGGAAGAACAATTTGTTGAAGATCAGCGCCGCGGCCGAGCCGTAGAGGAAGAAATCATACCATTCGACGGTCGTGCCGATCAGGCTCGCCAGCACGACGCGGCGGAGGGTTTCAGGCTGCCATTCCCCGTTCACGCCGCTCTTGGCCATGCCGCGCCCCTTTCTTTTGCACCCGAGCTTAGCCGCATCGCGGGGGCGTGGGCCAGTGCCTCCGAAATCTTCGCAAAGGTGCAGAGACTCGGAATCATTCCATAATGGGGACGAAATGATCTTGACCTGGAGCAGGAGGAGTGCAGCTTGAAAATTACAAGCTGCAGAAAAGGGGGCACGATGCGAAACGTTCTTTTTGGGCTCGTCTTGTCGATATTGGTGCTCGGTACGTCCGGTTGCCACGACAGCAAGCAATCAAACAACGCGGCGGCGCCTGCCCTGCGGGCGAGCGCCGGCTTTGATAGTGACGGCGCCGACGGCACCGTGCCCAATCCAGCGATGTCCACGCCCGACCAGGTCGCCTGGCAGATTTTCGTTTCGGCTGTCGCGCCTGTGAAGGGCAGTACGATGACGTTCCAAACCTGGGCGTCCGACACCGACACCTTCACAGCACAGAAGCCGGTATGGCCGGGCAGCAGCAGCCCGCTTCAGCTCCGCCTCGGACGACCCACGCAACGGATGGGGCTGGGGGCGGCGCATGCCTTCGCCTTCCAGGCCGGGTTGAAGGGTACGGCCCTGGCGCCGCCGTCGGGCCCGTCGACGCTGCATGACCTCGCCCGTGAAGAGGTGCGACGCAACAAAGCGGCGTTCACCTTCATCGCCGACAACGACCTTTACCACCGCGCTGGCCTTATCAAGAATTTCGGCAAGACCATCTCCTTCCCGTCCGACGCGATCGAGGTGAAGACGAATTGGCTGACGTTCGATGACATCAAGAAATATTATCCGGCACGAGTGACTGCCGACATTCCGGCAAACTTCGTCGTCGCCCGCGACAGCAAGGGGACATCATGGGCCATGGTGGCGATGCACCTTATCTCGAAGGCGGTGCCGAACTGGACTTGGGCGACGTTCGAGCACAATGCCAATCCGGGGCGGTGCGATATCATCGGCTGTTACGACGCGTTTGGAGCGCAGCAGGGGGAGGTGCCTCCCGCCAGCAGTCCGGAAGGGGATTACGGCTCCTGCCAAAAGACGCCTGCCCTGCTCAAGATCATGGGCAGTCTCCCTGCGGTGCTGCAGAATTATTGTCTGAAGGGGAGCCAGACGGATTTCACCGATTCCACCGGACTCATCATTCGGCTGGGCAATTCAATCATTGAAGGCGGCTTCGTCGACCAGTCGTCCTGTATGACCTGCCATGGCACCGCTGGCTGGGACAAAACGGGGGCGACCACCAACGACACTGCTCCGATCGGGCCGCTGCCGTGGCAGACGTTCTGGAGCGGGACTTCGCAGCCACTTCAGCACGATAAGAACAACCAGATCGCGACGGCGGCCGACTTCGTGTGGTCGATACCCTTCTGCGCCTATAACGACACGAAAAAGCCATTCGGGGCCCAGCAGGAGTGCGCGACGACCGACCGGTAGCTGATGGGAGGCGGGCGGGGTCGTGTCTCGACGCGCCTCATCCTGCGAGCGGCTTGCGGGCGGGGCTGCGCCGGATTAGCCTCGCTGGATGATGCTTAATCGTGCGGCAGCACTCCTGATTTCCCTGTCTGTCAGCGCCGCGGCGCCTGCCGTGGCGCCTGCTGATCATGCGCGCTGGCGGGCCGAAGCAATGCGGGTGACGATCGTCCGCGACGATTGGGGCATCGCCCATGTCCGCGGCAAGACCGATGCCGACGCGGTGTTCGGGATGATCTATGCCCAGGCCGAGGACGACTTCAACCGGATCGAGACCAATTACCTGACCGCGCTCGGCCGCACCGCCGAGACGGAGGGTGAGAATGCGATCTGGGCGGACCTGCGCGCGAAGCTCTATATGCAGCCGGAAAAGCTCCAGGCCGAGTATCGATCGAGCCCGCTCTGGCTGCGGCGGCTGATGGACGCCTGGGCGGACGGGCTCAATTTCTATCTCGCCGCGCACCCGGACGTGCGGCCGCGGGTGATCGCGCGCTTCGAACCGTGGATGGCGCTCTCCTTCACCGAAGGCAGCATCGGCGGCGATATCGAGCGGATCGACCTCGGCCAGCTCGAAGCCTTTTACGGCAGGGAAGGCCGCGAGGTCGCCGCATTGGCGCCCGCGGAGCGCGAGCCGAGCGGGTCCAACGGCATGGCGGTGGCGCCGTCGAACACGGCCGGGCACCACGCCTTGCTGCTGATCAACCCCCATACCAGCTTCTTCTTCCGCTCCGAGCTGCAGGTGACCAGCGGCGAAGGCCTCGACGCTTACGGCGCCGCCACCTGGGGCCAGTTCTTCGTCTATCAGGGCTTCAACCCCCATGCCGGCTGGATGCACACGTCGAGCGGCGTCGATTCGGTCGACGAGTTCGCCGAGACGATCGTCCGGCAAAGCGGGCGGCTCTTCTATCGCTACGGCGGCGCGCTCCGCCCGGTGACGCGGCAGACGATCGTCGTGCCCTTTCGCGCCGCCGACGGACGGATGGGCCAGCGCAGCTTCGAGGTGCTGCGCACCCATCACGGGCCGATCGTGCGCGCGGAGGGCGGCAAATGGATCGCCTTCGCGATGATGGACAAGCCGATCGCGGCGCTGGAGCAATCCTGGCTCCGCACCAAAACCCGCGAGTTGGCGAGCTTCACAAAGGTGGCGGCGCTCGACGCCAATTCGTCGAACAACACCATCTTCGCCGACGACAAAGGCGAGATCGCCTATCTCCACCCGCAATTCATCCCGGTGCGCGACGACCGCTTCGATTACACCAAGCCGGTCGACGGCAGCGATCCCCGCACCGACTGGCGCGGCCTCCACACGCCCGGCCAGACGCCGCGCGTCGTCGATCCGAAGAGCGGCTGGCTTTACAACAGCAACAACGCGCCCTGGTCGGCCGCCGGGGCCGACAGCCCGCGGCGCGAGGATTATCCGCGCTACATGGACGTGGCCGGCGAGACGCCGCGCGGGCTCCACGCGGTGCGCGTGCTGGAGGGGCGGAAGGACTTCACCATCGAGCGGCTGCGCGCGGCCGCTTACGATCCCGCTCTCACCGCTTTCGCGCGGCTGGTGCCGGGGCTGGTGCGGGCGTGGGAAGCAAGCCCGCTCAAGGCGCCGCTGTCGGACCAGGTCGCGGCGCTGCGCGGCTGGGATTTCCGCTGGAGCGTCGACTCGGTGCCGACCTCGCTCGCGATCTTCTGGGGCGAGGAGATGGTGAAGCGCGTCTCCGGCGGCCAGTTCGCCAGCGGCATGACCACCTACGACCGGATCGACGCGGCGCCCCCTGCGGTGAAGCTCGAGGCGCTCGCCGCGGCCTCGGCCAGGCTCGAGCGGGATTTCGGCCGCTGGCGCACCCCCTGGGGCGAGATCAACCGCTTCCAGCGCCTGACCGGCGACATCGCCCAGCCCTTCAGCGACGCGGGGCCGAGCATCCCGGTCGGCTTCCCCTCGGCTCGCTGGGGCACGCTCGCCTCGTTCGGCGCCAAGCCTTATCCGGGCACGAAGCGCTGGTACGGGACGAGCGGCAACAGCTTTGTAGCAATCGTCGAATTCGGCCCCCGGGTGCACGCGGTCGCGGTCACCGCCGGCGGCGAGAGCGGCCATCCCGGCTCGCCCCATTTCAACGATCAGGCGCAGCGTTACGCGACCGGCGATTTGCGGCCGGTCTATTTCTACCCGGACCAGTTGCGCGGGCACGTCGAGCGGACTTACCGCCCCGGCGAATGAAGATCAGGCTCCAAGAAACCGACGATGACCAATCTGCTCCACAGGCTGAACCGCGCGATGGCGGCGTGGACCGGACGCGTGCTGATGCGCGCCGAAGACCTCCACGCCTGGCAGCTGCGCCCGCGCTTCGGCGGCTCGTTCAATCCCGGCATCTTGCCCACGGGGGCGGCCGACTGGCTTCGTCCGAACAATCCCCGTCTCGCCGAATTGCGCGAGCGCTACCGGGCGATGGACCCGAGGGTGACGACGCCTCTGGTCTGGACCGAGGCGCGGGTGAAGGCGGACGACCTCGCTTATTTTCGCGGCGACAATAATTTCGTCTGGCAGGTGCGCGGGCCGAGGGGCAACGAGCTTTCCTATGCGCTGACCTATTATCACGCCAAGGCGGGCGACCGGGAGGGGCTGCTCGACCTGCTCGACGAGGACGATTCGTTCGGCATCCACCTCTTCGAGATCGACGGCAGGAACGTGTCGCGCGACCTGCTCGATTCGCTCGGCGAGATTAGCTTCCTGCGCCGCCATGCCGGCATCGGCGCCGGGCCCTGCAGCATCCTCGACATCGGCGCCGGCTACGGCCGGCTCGCGCATCGGCTCCACCAGGCGACGGGGGAGGATGTGCGGATCTTCGCGACCGACGCTTATGCGCCGTCCACCTTCGTCGCCGAATATTATCTTCGCCACCGCCGGGCGGAGCGGGCGTCGGTGGTGCCGCTCGACGAGGTCGATGCAATGTTCGCGCGGGAACGGATCGACGTCGCCGTCAACATCCACAGCTTCTCCGAATGCACGCCCGAGGCCGTCGCCTGGTGGGCGGAAAAGCTCGCCGCGCACCGGGTACCGCGTCTCATGGTGGTCCCCAATGAAGGTAGGAGCCCGGCCGGGATCAGCGGGAGCGCGGAGGATTGCCGCGGCCTCGCGCCCATCTTCGCCCGCTGCGGCTATCGCGAGACGCAGCGCGAGCCTCGCTACGACGATCCCCTGGTGGCGAAATATGGCGTCGATCCGTCCATTCTCTACCTGTTCGAGCTGCGATGAGCACGCGTCCGGACGGTCCCGCGTCCGCCTTGCCCCTGGTGTCGGTGATCGTTCCGGCCTTCGATGCCGAGGCGACCCTGGCCGAGACCCTGCGCTCGGCGCTCGCCCAGACCTGGCCGAACATCGAAGTGATCGTCGTCGACGACGGCTCGACCGACCGGACCGCAGGGATCGCTGCGCGTTTCGAAGCCGAAGACGGCCGCGTCACCCTGTTGCGCAAGGATCATGGGGGCGTCTCCTCGGCGCGCAACCTCGCCATCGCCCATGCGCGCGGCGACTATGTCGCGCCGCTCGACGCGGACGATCTGTGGCATCCGACGAAGATCGAGAAGCAGGTCGAGGCGGCCCGCCGCGGCGCAGTGCCGCCGGGCTTCGTCTACACCCTCTTCCGCCGTATCGACATGGCCGGGCATGTCTGCGGGTCGGGACCCCAGGAGAGCCTGCGCGGACTGGTCGTTCACCGCCATCTTCACCGCAATTTCGTCGGCAATGGCAGCGCGATGCTGATCCGCCGCGACGCGCTGCTGGAAGCGGGCGGCTATGACGAGCGGCTCTTGCGCGGCGAGGATTATCTGCTCCAGCTCCGGATCGCGAGCCGCCACAGGGTGGAAATAGTGCCCGAATATCTGGTGGGCTACCGGCTGAGCCCGGGCTCCCTGTCTTCGGATTGGCGCACCGCCCTGCCGTCCTGGACGGCGATCCGCCGCCTGGTGCGCGAGACCTGCCCCGGCCCCGCGCATGAGATGGACGTCTGGATGCATGGCAGGCGCTGCTTCGACTTCGCCGAGAACGCGGCCTGGCAGCGTCGCTATCCCGCCGCCGCCGCTTTGCTGCTGCGGGCACTGTGGGCCGATCCGCTCCGGACGAGCGCCAATCTCGCCTATCGCCTCGCCCGGCGCCGGCTGCGGCGCGGCGGCGGCGCATCGCCCGCCGCGCCCGGCCCCTCGTTCGAAGCAACCAGTCCTTCCGAAGCGCCCGCGGCGGATCCCTATGCGCATCTCAGGGCGGCGCGGTGGCTGCGCCGGCTGGACGAGCGCCGGATGGCGCGTCTCGCCCGCCTGGACGAAGCCTATGAAGCCCTCGAGGGGAGGCGCGCCGTCTCGCCGTAGCGGCGGCGGTCAGTCGCCGGCGGCATTTTCCGAAGCGAAGGCATCGGTCGCCCGGATCAGGCGGTCGAGGATGCCGGGCTGGTTGTAGGCGTGGCCGGCGTCGGGGATGATGTGGAGCTCGGCTTCGGGCCAGGCGCGGGAGAGATCCCAGGCGGTCGCCGCCGGCGTGCAGGCGTCGTAGCGGCCCTGGACGATCACTCCGGGGATGTGGCGGATCTTGGCAGCGTCGCGGATCAGGCTGCCTTCCTCCATCCAGCCGCGATGGACCATATAGTGATTCTCGATCCGGGCGATGGCGATGGCGAAGCTGTCGGCACTATGGGCGGCGACGGTGGATTCGTCGGGCAGCAGGGTGATGGTCGCGCCCTCCCAGCCGCTCCAGGCCTTGGCGCATGCGAGCTGAACCGCCTGGTCGTCGCCGGTGAGGCGGCGGTGATAGGCCGCGACGAGATCGTCCCGCTCGTCTTCGGGGATCGGCGCGAGGAAAAGCTCCCATTTGTCGGGGAACAGCATCGAGGCGCCCTGCTGGTAGAACCAGTCGAGCTCGGCCTGGCGCATGGTGAAGATGCCGCGCACGACCAGCGCGCTGGCGCGGTCGGGATGGGTCTCGGCATAGGCCAGAGCGAGGGTCGAGCCCCAGGAGCCGCCGAAGACGAGCCATTGCTCGACGCCGACCATCTCGCGCAGCCGCTCCATATCCGCGACCAGGTGCCAGGTCGTGTTCGCCTCGAGCGACGCGTGCGGCGTCGAGCGGCCGCAGCCGCGCTGGTCGAACAGCAGCACATTGTAGCGCGCGGGGTCGAACAGCCGGCGGTGGTCGGGGCTGCAGCCGGCGCCGGGGCCGCCGTGGAGGAAGATTGCCGGCGTGCCGGCGGGATTGCCGCACAATTCCCAATAGAGGCTGTGGCCGTCGCCGACGTCGAGCCGGCCGCTGCGATAGGGTTCGATCGGCGGGTAGAGGCTGCGCAGGGTCAAAAGCTCTGCTCCTCGTAGATGCGCGAGACGTCGCCGCCCCATTCGCCATGATAACGGTCGAGCAGCACCCGGGCCGGGCTGGTGCCGCGCGCGACGATCTCGCGGAGCGGGTCGAGATAGCCCGATTCGCTGTCGCCGGCCGCGTTCAGCCGGGCGCGGGCGACGAGGCCGGATTCGGCGATGGCGAGGATCCGCGCGGCAAGGTCGCGCAGCGGCTCGCCCGACGGCGTCGTCGCGCCGAGCCCGAGCTTGGGCACCGCGTCGCGCAGCTTTTGCCGTTCCTCGAGCGACCAGTGCCGGACCTCGTCCCAGGCGGCGTCGAGCGCGGATTGCTCGTAGAGCAGCCCCACCCACAAAGCGGGAAGGGCGCAGATCCGGCTCCAGCGGCCGCCGTCGGCGCCGCGCATCTCGAGGAAGCTCTTCAGCCGCACCTCGGGAAAAGCGGTCGACAGATGGTCGACCCAGTCCGAAAGGCGCGGCTTCTCGCCCGGCAGGACCGGCAGCGCGCCTTTCATGAAATCGCGGAAGGAGAGGCCGGCGGCGTCGATATATTTGCCGTCGCGGAAGACGAAATACATCGGCACGTCGAGCGCGTAATCGAGATAGCGATCATAGCCGAAGCCGTCCTCGAAGACGAAGGGCAGCATGCCCGTCCGCTGCGGGTCGGTGTCCGACCAGATATGGCTGCGGTAGGAGAGGAAGCCGTTGGGCTTACCCTCCGTGAACGGCGAATTCGCGAAAAGCGCCGTGGCGAGCGGCTGCAGCGCGAGGCCGACGCGGAATTTCTGCGCCATATCGGCTTCCGAGCTATAGTCCAGATTAACCTGTATGGTACAGGTGCGGAGCATCATGTCGAGCCCCATGGTGCCGACGCGCGGCATGTGGCGAAGCATGATCGCATAGCGGCCCTTGGGCATGACCGGCAGGTCTTCGCGCTTCTTGTCGGGCCACATGCCGAGGCCGAGAAAGCCGAGGCCGAGCTTCTCGCCGACGGCCTTCACCTGGGCGAGGTGGCGCCCGGCCTCCGCGCAGGTCTCGTGGAGATGCTCGAGCTGCGCGCCGGAAAGCTCGAGCTGCCCCGCCGGCTCGAGGCTCACCGTCCCATCCGGTCCGGCGAGGGCGATGACGTTGCCGCCTTCCTCCACCGGCTGCCAGCCGAACTCGGTCAGCGCCATCAGCAGGTCGCTTATGCCGCCGGGCTCGTCATAGGAAGGCGCGCGATGGTCGGCGCGGCGATAGACGAACTTCTCGTGCTCGGTGCCGATCCGCCAGGCCGCTTTCGGCTTCTCGCCCCTGATGAAGGGCGCCAGCAGATCGTCCCGGCTCTCGATCGGGGGGTCGTATCGGTCGTTCTCGGTCCGCGTCGTCATCGCGGGCGCCTTAGGGTCTGTCGCCGGTTCCCGCAACGAGCGTGATCGTCCGGAGAGGTGCGCCGGGCAGGAGCGCGGCGCAGGCCGTAGCGGGACTACGGACAAGCCGCGCAACGCACGCG
>JAQGLF010000239.1 GCA_028293025.1 Alphaproteobacteria bacterium | reverse complement strand
ATCGGCCAGTCCTTCATCACCAATCTGATGATGGCCGGCGCCATGGCCTATACCGTCTGGGGCTGGAGCCGGGGCGAATTCACCACCGGCGACGTCGTCTTCGTGAACACCTTCCTCGCCCAGCTCTTCCGGCCGCTCGACATGCTCGGCTGGGTCTACCGCACGATCCGCCAGGGCCTGATCGACATGGAGGCGATGTTCGACCTGGTCGACACGCCGGCGGAAGTGACCGACGCGGCGGACGCGACCAAGCTTCGCGTCTCGGCGGCGAGCGTGCGCTTCGAGGACGTGCGCTTCGCCTACGACCCGGACCGCGAGATATTGAAGGGGGTCTCGTTCGAGGCGCCGGCGGGAACCACGCTCGCCGTGGTCGGGCCGTCGGGCGCGGGCAAGTCGACGCTTTCGCGGCTGCTGTTCCGCTTCTACGAGCCAACCGGCGGGCGGATCCTGATCGACGGCCAGGACATCGCCCACGTGACGCAGAAGAGCCTGCGCGCGGCGATCGGCATCGTCCCGCAGGACAGCGTTCTGTTCAACGATTCGATCGGCTACAATATCGGCTACGGCAAGGACGGGTCGAGCCAGGCCGAGATCGAGGCGGCGGCGCAGGGTGCGGCGATCCACGATTTCATCGCCAGCCTGCCGCAGGGTTATGAATCGATGGTCGGCGAGCGCGGGCTCAAGCTTTCGGGCGGCGAGAAGCAGCGCGTCGCCATCGCCCGCACTTTGCTCAAGGACCCGCCGATCCTGATCCTCGACGAGGCGACCAGCGCCCTCGACAGCCGCACCGAAGCGGCGATCCAGGAGACCTTGCAGGACGTCGCGGCGCGGCGGACGGCGATCGTCATCGCCCATCGTCTTTCGACCGTCGTCGACGCCGATCAGATCGTCGTCCTCGACGAGGGCCGGATCGTCGAGCGCGGCACCCCTGCGCAGCTGCTGCGCAAAGCCGGCCTCTATGCGGAGATGTGGGAGCGTCAGCAGAGCGAGCGCGAGGAAGATGCGCAGGCGGAAGCGGCCGAATAAGGCCGATCGGCACCCGCGTTGCCGCTCGAAGCCGGCGCTGCTAGCCTCGTTGCAACATCATATCGGAGTCTCTCCATGAACCGTCGTTCCGCCGCATTCCTCGCTACCCTGCTGGTCACCGCCGCCTCGCCCGTCGCGGCGCAGATTGCACATCCACGATACGGAACCTGGGGCGTCGCCACCGCCGACATGGACCGGGGCGTCAAGCCGGGCGACGATTTCTTCCGTTATGCCGAGGGCTCCTGGCTGCGGACCGCGCCGATCGCGCCGGACAAGGCGCGGGCGGGCTATAATTACGACCTCCCCGACGAGGCCGAAGCCGAGGTGCGGACGCTGGTCGAGCAGGCGGGGGCCAGCCCGTCCGATCCGCTGATCCGCCAGATCTCGGATTTCTACACCGCCTGGATGGACGAGGCGGGCATCGAGCGGCGCGGGCTCGCGCCGGCGCAGCCTTATCTGAAGCGGATCGCCGCGATCCAGTCGCGCGCGGCGTTGGTCCAGCTGATGGCGGAACCGGGCTTCGCCGCGCCGATCAATGTCGGCGTCAGCCCCGACGAGAAGGACCCGACCCATTATACGGTCGAAGCCGGCCAGGCGCGCCTCGGCCTGCCGACGCGTGATTATTATCTCCTTCCCGGCGCCAAATATGAGGGCATCCGCAAGGCCTATCGCGACTATGTGATCCATATCCAGGAGCTCGCCGGCATCCCGGACGCCGCGGCCAAGGCCGACCGCATCATCGCCCTCGAGACGCAGCTGTCGCAGGACCAGTGGACGCCGGAGCGACGCCGCGATCCGCAGGCCACCTACAACCCGATGACCCGCGCGCAGCTCGCGGCGCTGGCACCGCAATTCGGCTGGACGCAGACGCTCGCCCATGTCGGCCTCGGCGCGATGCCGATCGTGGTGGTGAGCGAGCCGAGCGCGGTCGCGGCGGCGGGCAAGAGGCTGGAGGACGTGCCGCTCGCCACCTGGAAGGATTATATGACCTTCCGCTTCATCAGCGACCATGCCCCGTTTCTGCCCAAGGCCTTCGACCAGGCGCGGTTCGACTTCTACAGCCACACGCTGCAGGACGTCCCGACCCAGACCGAACGCTGGAAGCGCGGCGTCCGCCTGCTCAATGCCAATCTCGGCGAGGCGGTCGGACAGATCTACGCCAAGCGGCACTGGACCTCCGCAACCGAGCAGCAGATGAACGAGCTGATCGGCGACCTCCGCGCTTCCTATGGCGACCTCATCAGCCGCGCCTCCTGGATGGACGAGCCGACCCGCAAGGAAGCCCTGGTCAAGCTCGCTTCCTTCGATCCGCGGATCGGCCATCCGGTCAAATATATCGACTATTCCACGCTGAAGGTGAGCCGCGCCGATCCGCTCGCCAATGCGATGGCGTCGAATAATTTCGAATGGCGGCTGCAGCTCTCGCGCCTCCCGAAGCCTGTCGACCGCGCGCTCTGGGACATGAACGTCCAGGAGGTGAACGCTTATTACAATCCGCTGATGAACCAGGTCACCTTCCCGGCCGCCATCCTGCAGCCGCCCTTCTTCGATCCGGCCGCGGACCCGGCGGTCAATTACGGCGAGACGGGCGCGACGATCGGCCATGAAATGGGCCACGGCTTCGACGACGAAGGCCGGCAGTTCGACGCCCAGGGACGGCTGCGGGACTGGTGGACGAAGGAATCGGCCGACCGCTACACCGCGCACGCCCAAGCCCTGGTCAAGCAGTTCGACGCCTATGAGCCGATCCCCGGCGTCCATATCAAGGGTCAGCTGACGCTCGGCGAGAATCTCGGCGATCTCGGCGGGCTCGAGGCGGCCTATCTCGCCTATCGCCGCTACGTCGCCCGCCACGGCGAGCCACCGGTGATCGACGGCACGACCGGCGACCAGCGCTTCTTCATCGCCTACGCGCAGAGCTGGCAGGGCAAGTCGCGCGAGGGAGCGCTGAGGGCGCAATTGCTCTCCAACCCGCACAGCCCGGAAGAATATCGCGTCAATGGCATCGTCCGCAACATCGACGCCTGGTATTCCGCCTTCGGCGTGAAGCCGGGCGACAAGCTCTATCTGCCGCCCGAACAGAGGGTGCACGTCTGGACGAATTGAGTATCGCGATCGCTCCGACTCGCTTGAACAAAGCTGGAACGCGCGGCAGAGGGATGGCGTGAGCGATCCTCTTCAAATCCTCCGCGAGACCTTCGGCTTCGCTGCCTTCCGCGGCGTGCAGGAGCAGGTGATCGACCGTGTCATGGCGGGGAAGCACACGCTGGCGGTGATGCCGACCGGCGCGGGCAAGTCGCTCTGCTACCAGGTGCCGGCGATCGCTCGGCCGGGCACCGCGCTCGTCATCTCGCCGCTGATCGCCTTGATGCACGACCAGATCCGTTCGGCCTCGGCTTTCGGCATCCAGGCCGCGTCTTTGACCTCCGCCGACGATGAGGCCGACCGCCGGGAGACGCTGGCGCGGCTGCAGCGCGGCGATCTCGATCTGCTCTACGTCGCCCCCGAGCGGGCGAGCACCGGCGGCTTCCGGGCGCTGGCGGAGCGTGTGCCGTTCTCGCTGATCGCCATCGACGAGGCCCATTGCGTCTCCGAATGGGGCCATGATTTCCGGCCCGATTACCGGATGCTGAAGCCGTTGCTCGACGCTTTCCCCGACGTGCCGCGGCTCGCCCTCACCGCCACTGCCGACCGGCAGACCCGCGCCGACATCCTCGTCCAGCTCGGCATTCCGGAGGACGGGCTGATTCTCGCGGGCTTCGACCGGCCGAACATCCGCTACCATGTCCGGCCGCGCGACGGCGTGCCGCAGCAGTTGAAGGCCCTGCTCGCCGAGCAGCCCGGGCCCGGCATCGTCTACGTCCCCAGCCGCGACAAGGCGGACAAGCTGGCCGAGCAATTGGGCGGCAACGGGCGGCGGGCGCTCCCCTATCATGCCGGCCTCGACGCGCGGGTGCGGGCGGCGAACCAGAAGATTTTCGTCGCCGCCGACGGCGCAGAAGGCACCGTGATGGTGGCGACGATCGCCTTCGGCATGGGGATCGACAAGCCCGACGTCCGCTTCGTCGCCCATGCCGGCCTGCCCAAGTCGATCGAGGCTTATTATCAGGAAACCGGCCGCGCCGGGCGGGACGGCGATCCCGCCGAGGCCTGGCTGTTCTGGGGCGCCAACGATTTTTCGCGCGCGCGGCGGCGGATCGAGGCCGAAGTGCCGGAGGACAGGCGGCCGGGCGAGCGCCAGCGGCTGAACGCGCTCGCCGCTTTGGTCGAGACCGCTTCCTGCCGGCGCGCGATCCTGCTGCGCCATTTCGGCGAGACGCCGCCGGAAAGCTGCGGCAATTGCGACAATTGCCTGGCGCCGCCGGCGACGATCGACGCGACCGAGGCGGCGCGCAAATTGCTTTCCGCCGCCTTCCGCACCGAGATGCGCTTCGGCATCCAGCATCTGACCGACGTGCTCGCCGGGCGAGAGACCGACAAGGTGCTCGGCTTCGGCCACCACCGCCTCTCCGTCTTCGGTGTCGCCAATGAGGAGGAACTGGCTTTGGTGAAGCCGGTGGCCCGCGCCCTGATCGCCCGCGATGCGCTGCGCCCCGACGATTATGGCGGCCTCTCCTTCGGCCCGGGGGCCCGGCCGATCCTCAGGGGCGAGGAAAAGGTCGAACTGGTCGTGCCGCCGAAACGGCAGCGGCGCGCGCGGGCCGGTCGCGAGGCCAATCCGGAAGGCGATCCTTTGTTCGAGGCGCTGCGCGCCTGCCGGCGGGACCTGGCGAAAGAGGCCGGCATGCCGCCTTATGTCGTCTTCCACGACAGTACCTTGCGCGAGATGGCGGCGCTCAAGCCCGCGAGCCTTACGGCGCTCGGCCGCGTCTCCGGCGTCGGCGCCGCCAAGCTCGAGCGCTACGGGCCTGCCTTCGTCGAGGTCATCCGCGCCCATGACGAGGCGGCGTGATATTTCGCCGGCTCGACGAGCGCAGTCTGGTGTCCGGGCAAATCCGGCCCGAGGATCTTCCCGAAGCCGCGGCCGCCGGCGTGACCATGGTCGTGAACAACCGGCCGGACGGCGAGGAGCCGGGCCAGCCACCCTCGGCCGAGATCGAGGCGGCGGCACAGGCGGCGGGCCTCGCTTACCGTTACATCCCGGTGGCGGGCGGCCTGACGCCGGCGCAGGTCGAAGCGATGGCCGAGGCGTTGCAGGGCGGCACGATCCTCGCCTTCTGCCGCTCGGGCACCCGCTCGACCTGGCTCTGGGCGCTGGCGCGGGCGCGGCTGGGCGACGATGCCGACAGCCTGATCGAGAAGGCGACGGCGGCGGGTTACGATATCAGCCCGATCCTGCGCTATCTGCCGCCTCGCTGAGGATCCGGCGCGCGCGCGGAACATCGTCCTCGTCGACCATCAGCCGGACCGGAATGGCGACGCCGCCGCCCTGCAGGGTCATGCCCATGTCGAAGAGGATGGTCTCGATCCCGTCCGCCTCGAGCCGGGACTGGACCACTCCGGCGGAGAGGCTGTCGTAATATTTCGCCAGCTCGACGAGCGCCATTACCAAGGGACCACGCCGCCGGCCGCGGCTTCGTCGGGCCGCGGCGGCCGGCCGAGGATCGCATTGCGGTGCGGGAAGCGGCCGAAGCGCGCGATGACGTCATGGTGCTTGCGCGCATAACCAAGCTGGCGCGCGTCGCCGAGCGCGGTGAACAGGAGAAGCGACCTGTTCTGATCCTCCAGCCGCTCGCTATGCTGGAAGGGCATGTAGAAGAAGCCGCGGCGTTCCGGCGGCACCTCGGCGTCGAGGCCGCGCTCCACCGCCCCCTTCGCCACCGCCAGCGCCAGCATATCGGTCGAATATTGGTCGGCATGGCCGCGGAACATGTTGCGCGGGAACTGGTCGAAGAGGATCACGGCCGCCATCGCATCGCGGGCGTTGCCGAGAAAGCTCTCGGGAAGACCCTGCCTTTGCTCTTCCCACACATCGTGGAAGCGGTCGCTTATCGTCTCGTCCAGCGCCGGATCGGCTTTCCACCATTGTTCCGGAGCGAGGCCGAACCAGAAGTCGAGCACCTCTTCCTGCCAGCCCATCAGGCGGCGGTGCCTCCGACGGTCAGGCCTTCGATCAGCAGGGTCGGCTGGCCGACTCCGGCGGGGACGGACTGGCCGCCCTTGCCGCAAATGCCGATCCCCTCGTCGAGCTCGAGGTCGTTGCCGATCCCGGCCACTTTGGTGAGCACGGTCGGGCCGTCGCCGATCAGGGTCGCGCCCTTGATCGGCGCGCCGAGGCGGCCATTCTCGATCCGATAGGCCTCGGTGCAGGAGAAGACGAACTTGCCCGACGTGATGTCGACCTGGCCGCCGCCGAAGCTTTTCGCATAGATGCCGTTGCCGGCGCGGGCGAGGATCTCGCCGGGATCTTCCCTGCCGGCCAGCATGAAGGTGTTGGTCATGCGCGGCATCGGCGCATGGGCGAAGCTCTCGCGGCGGCCGTTGCCGGTCGGCTCGACCCCCATCAGACGGGCGTTGAGCCGGTCCTGGATATAGGCTTTGAGGATGCCGTCCTCGATCAGGGTGGTGCAGCGGGTCGGCGTGCCCTCGTCGTCGATCGACAGCGAGCCGCGGCGCTCGCCAAGCGAGCCGTCGTCGACGACGGTGACGCCGGGTGCCGCCACCCGCTCGCCGATGCGGCCGGAGAAAGCCGAGCTGCCCTTGCGGTTGAAATCGCCCTCGAGGCCGTGGCCGATCGCCTCGTGGAGGAGGACGCCAGGCCAGCCCGGGCCGAGCACCACGGTCATTTCGCCCGCGGGGGCGGCGACGGATTCGAGGTTCACCAGAGCCTGGGCGAGTGCCATGTCGACGGCGCGATTCCAGACCGGCTCCTCGAACAGATGATCGTACAGATAGCGGCCGCCGAGGCCGTGATAGCCGGTCTCGCGCCGGCCGTTCTGCTCGACCACGATCTGGACGTTGAGGCGGACCAGCGGGCGCACGTCATGGGCGACGAAGCCGTCGGGACGGACGATCTCGATCACCGACCAGCTACCGGCGAGCGAGACCGATACCTGGGCGACGCGGGGATCGCGGCCGCGGGCGGCGGCGTCGATCCGCTGGCAGAGCGCGATCTTCTCGGCAAACGGCACGAGGGTCAGCGGATCGGCGTCGGTATAGAGGGTGGCGTTGGTGCGCCGCGGCGGCGCGGGCCTTGGGCCCCGGGCCGGATCGAGCACGCTCATCGTATCGGCGGCGCGGCTGATGGCGGCCTCGCTCAATTCGTTGGCATGGGCGAATGCGGTGGTCTCGCCGGAGACGCCGCGCAGGCCGAAGCCCGCCTGGGTGTTGAAATCCGCCGTCTTCAGCCGGCCGTCGTCGAAGCCGAAGCTCTCCGACGCGGTATATTGGAGATAGAGCTCGCCATCGTCGCAATTCTTCAGCGCGTCGGCGGTGAGGCGGAGGGCGGCGTCCGGCTGGAGCGCGTCGCTGCGATAGAGGAAGCGGCGGGGATCGGCGATCAGTGTCATGTCCGCCGATATAGGGATGCTGCGCGGAATGTCGAAGGCCCTTACCCGGCTGAGGAATCTGCGGAGGAGCTTCCATCGAGGCCGCTCCTCTCCTAGGTTTCGGGGGTTGATGCTTACCTTTGAGGGGCTTGAATTTGATTGAAGACGCCGGGCCGGATGACACGAACCCGTGGAGGCTGTGGAGGCTGGGTCCGACGGTCGCGTCCATTGCCGTCTCGCTGTGGGCGCTTCTGGTTTACATGGCCGCCTTTCCGGGCGAACCCGGGCTCGGCTTCGCCTGCTGGGTCGGTGGTTCCATTGTTACCTCGGTGGTCCACGAAAGTGGGCATGCACTCGCGGCCTTGGCATGCCAATGGCGCGTCATCGTCTTTGCGGTAGGCCCTGCCGGCGTTCAGCTTCCGAACCGGGACGTAGCAATCATCGCTCGCCACTTCCGTCGGTACCGCGGCGGCTGGGTCATAGCCGTTCCACGCACGGCGCAGGCA